>JAUSMW010000208.1 GCA_030645815.1 Candidatus Saccharimonadota bacterium | reverse complement strand
CCTATGCAAATGGCAAATGGCAAGGCGATAGGTCGGCCGCTAGTCGTATAGTTGCAGCCTATGATTCAAGTCAGTCTGCTAAAGACAGTGCTGATTATGTAGTAGCAAATGCAGAAGATAGCTTAGGCTCAGGTACTGGCGCAATTGATGGTGCTCAAATAGCTATTAACAGTGCCCTAACAGCTGTATCTGCAGCCGGTGGCGGAACGGTCTACCTAATGGAAGGTACCTATACAATTGACGCAAACATATCTATACCAAACAACGTAACTCTAGCAGGATCAGGCAATAGTACTCTTATACAACTAGGTAACTTCGGAGCTACAAGCACAACTATTTATGCAATCACAAATACAGACGTGGTCACTGGTACAGGCGTAGTAGTAAGAGACCTTAAGCTTGACGGTCGAAGATCGCTAAACTCAACTGGAACACAACGTGGTTTTTACTTTAGCTTTATGGGTTCAGGCCTAGGCTCCAGCTATGTACAGGGAGCAACCATAACTGGGGTTAATATTTCTAACTTCAAGAGCGGTTGTTTGTATCTAGACGATTCGTCTAACAGTACAATTAGCGACAACTCTTTGTTCAACAACAACTCTGGTATATATCTAAACTTCTCTGACAATAACACGATTACAGGTAATTCGTCACAGGGCGCAAGCACAGATGGTATTTCTCTCAACGACTCAGACAATAATACGGTCTCAGCAAACGTTGTAGTGGGAAACACAGAGCGGGGAATGGAGATTAGTAATTCCTTCGACAACTCAATTACAGGTAATACGGTTACCGATAATGGTCAGGATGGTATAGCCCTGGTTTCTATTTCTGATACCAACACCGTTTCTGGTAACACAGTAAATGATAATGTTGATGACGGTATTTATCTATCTGGTTCAGATGACAATATGATATCCGCAAACATGATTGATAGTAACGGTGATGACGGTATTGAGCTTAATGCTACCTCTGATAATACATCAGTAACTGGTAACACAATTACAGATGCAGGTAATATGGGTATTCGTTTTGGAGGAGCAGATAATCAAGTCACAGGTAATAACATCCAAAGAAGTACATGGACAAACATATATGTATCGGGCGGTGAGCGTGCTGTTATTAGCGGTAACCAATTATGGGGTGATGATGTGGCTACCGACGAAGGTATATATCTTGATACAACCAACAACAGTACAATTAGCGGTAACAGAATTACCGAAGGTGGAGGTGCAACTAACTTTAATGGTGTTTATTTAACTAATTCAGACTTTAACTCAATCTCGAATAATGTATTAAGTGATTCATCATGTACCACTAACTGTTACGCTATAAACATATTTGATTCTACATCTGATAAAAACTACTTGTCCGGTAACAGATATACTGGCTCTGTAGCGAACACGGCTTCTATAAACGACGCAGGAACAAGCACAATATATGAAGGTCAACAGACTAATTCAACTAATTCTACCAATTCAGATGTTTCAGATATGCTATTTCGTGGCTCTGCTAATTCTACTACGGCTTTTAGAGTTCAGAACGCCTCTGCTACTAATATCCTCAACGTAGACACAACGAATAATGAAGTAGAGGTTGGTAGTTCTGCAACAGCTGGTAGGTTAGTTATTTCTGATGGGTCTAGTAATACTGCAACTATAACCTTCGCCGCCTCTAGTGCCGACGCAACGTTTAGGCTACCAGCAGTATCTGCTGGTACGTATGATATATGTACCACAGGTGCTACATGCTCTGGCTACTTTAGCTCAAATATCTCTGACAATTTAACTAATGCACTTGACGTTCAGGAAGGTACTAACAATTACATTAATGTTAATACTACAGATAGTTCAGAAAACTTGTCATTTGGTAATACAGGTACTAACCCTAGCTATAACTTCTTAGGTAGTGGAGGATTAACGGTTGATGGTAGTGCTACTTTTAACGGCAATTTAACTCTAGGTAACGCAACTTCAGACTCGATAACGTTTGCGGGTTATGTTGGATCAAATATTCTTCCAAGTGTTGATGACACTTACGACCTGGGGTCTTCATCAAATAGGTGGAGAGATCTGTATGTTGGACCAACGTCACTGCATGTGTACTGTAGTGCTGCAGAGTGTACTAGCACTCGTGATTGGGCTATAGGTGTCGAAGAAGGTGCTACCAATGAAGGAAACTTAAAGATTGCAGTTGGCGGCGCTCAGTTATTAGCGATTGCACCTACTGGTGAACTAGGCATAGGTACTGCTAAGCCTCTAAGTCAGCTAAGTGCTGGGCAGCAAAGTTATTCTGCTGGTACTGCGTCTCAGGGCACTACTGTACTGACTGGAGTAGGCACAGTCTTTACGTCTTCAATGGTAGGTGGCAAGATAGTATTCGCCGATGGCACAACAGCAACAATAACAGCATACACAAGTGGGACAGTCTTAGGTGTTACACCTTCTCAAACAGTTTCATCACAAGCCTTCACTATATACTATGGTGGTCTACAAGTATCATCAACGGGGGTAGTGGGTATAGGAGACGTTTCTCTTCCGGCTAATGCAGCACTTAGTATAAAAACTGCAGCACCTGTTATTGCGCTTTCAGATTCAGATACATATACAGCAGGTACATATTCATACGTTCGTGCAATATCAACAAATAACGCAATGGCGTTTGGGTACTATAACGGAACTTCCGCAACAAATACCTTAACAGTAGACAGTACTGGTGATGGTACATTTGCGGGTGATTTAACTGTTACAGGTGGTAATTTGGGAGTTGGAGTTGCTGCAAATGCTTCGTATATAATGCAGCTTTACTATGATTCAACTACTTTCGCGCGATTCAACAATGATGATAACGGAGATTTCTATATAAGCGGTTCCAATGCCGACTTATATGTTGTTGATGATACTAATGCCTCGTACTTTACCAGGATACACCATAATGGCACCAATGGTTATATAGACACTGGGTTTGGTGATTTAGTGCTTCGTCCTACGGGCAATGTGGTATCTAATGAAATGATTACAGCCACTAAAGGAGTGTCAACCGGTTATGCATTTAAAGCTGTAAGAGGTACAAACCAGACTATTACTTCAGGGGCTACTCCAACCGTAGATTTTGATACTGAAGTATATGATTATGGATCGGTTTTTAATACCGCCACAGATAGATTCACGGTTCCTGCAAACGCTACAGGTATTTGGCATTTCGAAGGCGCAGTGCTCTGGAGTAATGCATCAGCTACTGGTGCTAGAGTTATGTTTGGACAAAGATACAATAGTGGCGGAACTCTTATTGAAGTTTGTGGGTATACTGTTAATGATGGAAGCACAAATGGTGTTGGTCAAACATTATCATGTGATATGGATTTGGATAGCGGGGATTACGTAATATTAATAGTAAATCATAATAGAGGTAGTAACCTAGATATAACAGCTGGATTTGGAGTAGTCCCAACATTTAGTGGTCATTTAGTATCGCGTCAATAATATAAGCTGTGGATAACTTTTTTGCATAAACAACTAATACCGTACGCATGAGTATAATTAACAAATATGCCGTTTGCTGTGTTTAAACATCTATAAATGTACATATATATTGTCATAAATACAACTTTATATGTGTATGGATAATTATAAGAGTATTAAATAAATGCCGTAAAGTTGTGATTTATAGCACAATTAAATTGCTCAAAAACAGTTGACACCAGATTGATATAAGGGGTAAAATTAGTATGATCTTAAGTTAAAATAAAAAAGATCAAAACAAACAGCCTAAACAAAATTTTTAGGCAAAACAAAAAGGAAAATGTAAATGCAAAAACCGGGAAGGGACGCCCGCGAAAAGCAGCCTGTTATAGGCAAAGCACAGACTATGGATTTTATATCCGTGGTTTGTGCTTTTTTTGTAACTAGGTTTATGACGTTCAAAACAGTTAACAGTGCGCTGAGGCGCAAAGGGGCTCTGCTCGCAGCAGTCTCTTTGCTCGTCCCACTTAGCGTGCTGTTATCTGTTTTGAACACAAATATTCCTGCCCAAGCCGCCACCTCCAACCAACTAAACTTCCAAGGTAGACTACTAACATCATCTGGTGACCTAGTTCCTGATGGTATATACAACATGCAATTTGACCTATACTCTGTCAGCTCTGGTGGCTCTACTCTATGGACAGAAGATAGACTAGTATCTAACACTCAGGGTGTATCTATCCAAAATGGTTACTACTCAGTCTACCTTGGAGAATATGACTCATTACCATCCATAGACTGGAGCCAAGATCTCTACTTAGGTATGACAGTCAGAGGAACTACTTCATGTGTTTGGGGATCATGTTCTCCTGCAGACTCAGAAATGACACCTAGATTTAAACTAACTGCAGTACCATATGCTATGAAAGCATCAAATGTTGCATCATCAAGTACCAACGCAGCCTCAACCAACTCCGACAATGTATCAATAACAACTGGTAATGCACTAGGAGCTACTAGCAACTCAGGAAATATCACACTAGATGTCGGTAGCGCTACAGGTACGGCGGGGACTATATCTTTGGGTTCGGCTAATGCAAGTGCGCTAATATTTGGTAATAGTACAAGTAACCCTGACTTTACATTTCAAGGTACAGGAACTTTCACTATAGATAGCTTAGACTGTACGGGTAACGTTAATGGTGGCGCCCTAACGGCTAACGGATCAGGAGTAATTAGCTGCAGCGACGATGACGGAGGAGGTGGCGGGTCTGGAGTCACTACTGTCGGAGCTTTAGACGGCGGAGTGGCTAATGCTAACGGCGCAACAATCACGGGGTCAACAATATATCTACAGTCTGCAGATGTAACATATGCAGGGCTAGTAAACGTAAGTGCTCAAACGTTTAATGGTGTAAAAACCTTTGATGATGGAGCTATAGTAACTACTGGTGGCCTAACTATTAGTGCTGGTGCACTAGCTGTTAACAGTGATAGCATTACTAGTGACGGAGTTACCCTAACGATTGATGCCGCTGGTACAGTAGCTATTACAGATAATCTAACAGTCACTGGCACGATTGTAGATACTGATAGTAATCTTATCCTAGCTGATACTGTAGACATCGGTTCAGCTACTACTGGCGTAAATGTTACCACTGCTGGTGTACTTAGTGACATAGACGGTGATCTAATCCTAGCCGACCAACTAAACCTAGGTTCAGCTACTACTGGTCTACTAGTAACTACTGCCGGACTAATAAGTGATCTAGATGGTAATGTAGTTATTAATGATGCCATAGACCTAGGTTCAGCAACAACCGGTATTAACATCACGACTGCTGGCGTCATTAGTGATATAGATGGTGCTGTCTTAATTACAGATAACTTAGACGTTAACCTAAACGCTGGAGCTAACACTACTAATATAGCTACTGGTACAACTACTGGACTAGTAACCATCGGCGGAGGCTTTGGTACCTTTGCTCTAGATACTACTAACATAGATATATCTAACGCTGGTGTAATCTCTGGAGCAACCGGATTATCTACAACTGGTACAGTAGCTATCTCCGGTGCTGGTAACTTCTCCCTAGATAGTTCAGCCTTTGATGTTACAACTGGTGGTGCTGTTTCTGGTGTAACAACTCTCACTCTCTCTGGAGCCATTTCCGGAGGTACGTCAGTAACAGGTTCTGGTAACTTTAACACCACAGCCGGTGTCTTCCAGCTAAATGGTACAGACATAAATACGGCTGGCACTCTAACTAATGTAGCCTATGAAAACCAAGCCAACACCTTTACCCAAGCTAATATCTTGCAAGGTAATGTAGACTTTACCGGCTCACAGTTCACAAACTCTGCCTCAACTCTAAACTCTGCTCAGGCCATAGCTGATGATGTGAATGGCGGTAACATCGGCGCTTCAGCGGCCGTTACTGTAGATGTTGACACGGCCTTTATTCTAACCCAGACTACAGCTGGTCAGACTATGACCCTATTTACACCAACCAGCGCAAGCGCTGGTCGACTTGTCTACGTCACTAACTCCCCAAGCTCAACTACTAGCTTCTCACTATATGGCGTGACTCTAGCCGCCGGCGCTACTCAGTCCTATGTATGGAATGGTTCAGCTTGGACAGCTGGCAGTGTAGATGGATCTGGTTCAGGAGTTAGTGCAATGGCAGTAATTGGTGCTGTCCCAAACGCTAATGGTGCGTCTATAGCTAGCAACACACTAACCCTACAGCCAGCCGATGCTAGCTTTGGTGGTGTAGTTACTACCGGTGCACAAACTATTGCAGGCGCTAAGACGTTTAATGGTGCGGGGTCATTTACCGCCGCAGGTACGGGTCTTGCCGTGACTAATAATGCTACGATCGGAGGCACACTTACTGTCACTGGTACGTCAACATTCAATGGTGCGCTTGTTATTGGTGATGCCGTAGGAGATACCGTAACTGTGAACTCAGGAGCGTGGACGTTTGCTAATGATACCACTGTTGCACTTAACGGTGGCGTTAATGGCCTAAATATAGACAGTGACACTTTGAGCGTGGATGCAACCAACAACAAATTGGGAATTGGCAACGCGGCGCCTACATACAGGTTAGATATTTCACAGGCAGGCCAGAATGCAACAGATGGAGTTAGACTTTCTCAAGGTTCAAATGAAATAACACTATACAACTCCTTTGGTAACACTGGGTATCTTGATTTTAATGTAGCAAATTCCTACTTAAGAAACGTATCAACCAACGGATACCTCAGTATATCTACTCCAAGAGATCTTACACTATCTACAACTCAAACAAACCTAGGAAGTATAATATTAAATGCTGGTAGCACAGGAAACTCAGTAAAGTTACAGACCAACAGTACTGATAGGCTCACCATTGATACTGCAGGTGCCGCTAGTTTCACTGGAACTCTAGCAGCTACCGGAAATACAACTCTAACTAGTGATCTAACAGTCAATGGTAACACTACCCTAGGTAATGCTGTAACAGACAACATTACTGTAGCAGGAGCAATCCAAGGAGCTAGCGCACTAATCTTTGATGGAGCCACAGACAACACTAACGAGATTACCCTAGCCATCACTGACCCAGGTGCTGACTTTACTATTACCCTCCCAGCCGAGACCGGGACTGTTTGTACTACAGGTTCGGTTTGTTCTGGGTATGTGGCTTCAACAGTTGGCTTCATCCAAAACGGTAACTCCTTTACAGCTAATGCAGTTCTAGGTACTAATGATAGCTTTAGCTTAATCCTAGAAACAGCAAACGTAGCAGCATTAACTATTAATACTTCACAGAATGTAACATTAGCCGGCGACTTAGCTGTAAACGGAGGTGACATTACGTCAACAGGTGAT
>JAUSMW010000200.1 GCA_030645815.1 Candidatus Saccharimonadota bacterium | reverse complement strand
ATGGCTGGCAATAAATTAAACTCACGAGCATATTTTGATGGCATTGGTGGCGGCTGGACATTTTTGGATAAGTTTTCCTGTTATTATGATCTGTTCCATAAATCTGGGGTGATAAACACAAATGACCAAGAAGTAGAGGTTGGAGCTCAGTTTCAAGCCATTGGGCCAGGTGTAAGAGAACTTCATCTTGGGAATTCCACCCTTTATATTGGAAAGCATCGCTATGATCCGGCTAATTATTTCTATTATAATCCCGGGGCATTCGACGCTGGCACATCGACTATTAATATTGAAGGATATGGTAACAGTTCACAATTCCCATCCTCCATTATTTCGACCAATTTGACATATCACAAAGTACGGTTTGTCAATACTGGCCATGTTAATACAAACAATAGTTTTTTTCATGAAGTAGAGTTTACGCAAGATGGTAAAATTAGTGGTAACAATGAAATGGTAATACTTACTGTGGCACCAGGGAAGGTATTATTGTTGAGTGCGAATAGCAATCAAACGATAACTGCAACTGGTGAAATAAATGCATCGGGCAATTGTGGCAATTACGTAACGATAGATGCTTATCCAGTAGGTTCGCAAGCTACTATCAGTAAATCAGGTGCAGATGTAAGTCTTAATTACATTGTAGTCAGAGGTGTGATTGCCAGTGGGGGAGCAATTTTTTCAATCACTAATGGTGCTGATCTTGGTATGAACTCTGGATGGACTTTTATAACAGGGACACCACGTGATTTGTACTGGGTTAGCGGAAATGGAAGTTGGAATGACCCTGCTCATTGGTCACTTGCTTCCGGAGGAAGTGGAGGGGAGTGTATTCCAACACCTTACGACAACGTGGTTTTTGATGGCAGCTCGGGGTTTCAGCCCAGTCAAGCTGTAGAGTTGAATGCATCATTGTCTTTTTGTGCCGATATAGCATGGTCTGCTTTAAATAATGCACCGAAAATGAAGGGAGCTGGTCAAAATCAGTTATTTGTTTTTGGATCCCTAACTTTTTCGATGACGATGACTAATGACTTTCAAGGAGACGTTCATTTTATGGCAACCAGCACTGGCAAGACAATTCAAATGGCTGGCAATAAATTAAACTCACGAGCATATTTTGATGGCATTGGTGGCGGCTGGACATTTTTGGATAAGTTTTCCTGTTATTATGATCTGTTCCATAAATCTGGGGTGATAAACACAAATGACCAAGAAGTAGAGGTT
>JAUSMW010000138.1 GCA_030645815.1 Candidatus Saccharimonadota bacterium | reverse complement strand
GTAGATTTTGCCGAACTAGAAAAGTTTATGGATCAAAAGCTCAAAAATTATTCATCAGGTATGCAAGTTCGTTTAGCGTTTGCAATTGCCATTCAGGCTCACAACGACATCTTGTTAATCGATGAAGTATTGGCGGTTGGTGATGCCAACTTCCAGCGCAAATGCTTCAAAGTCTTTCGTGAAATAAAAAATAGTGGTAAGACGGTTATATTTGTGACTCATGCTATGGAAATGGTAGAAGAATTTTGTGATCGTGCACTAATGATTCAAGATTCAAAAGTAGTAGCTATGGGTGATCCACGCGAAATCGCACTTCGTTATCAGCTAGCCAACAATACTTCTGGTGAGGAAACAGACGGTAAAACACTAAAACGTCCAAAGAATCCTGCAATCAAAATAAAAAGTATAAAAATATTATCTAACGGCAAGCCGGCCGACAACTTTTCCCTGGAAGACAACATAACAGCTCAAGTTGATATTCAAGTATCTCAGCCGAAAAATGTACAATTTAACCTCTTTTTTGTTGGCTCAGATGGTGAATATGTTGCTGGTATAAATTCTCTCAAAGATTTTGCAGAAAGTAAATTTACAAAGGGTACGCATACAATTCACTGTACCGTAAGAGCAGGGCAGCTAGTAAAAGATAGCTATAGTGTTGGTGTGGCAATTTATTCTGACGAAGATGTTCCAGAAGTGGTAGATATTATTGACCGCGCGTACGAAGGTAAAACACCGCAAATCAATATCAATCAGAGCTCCAAGTACAAAAACGGTAAATTCTATATTACAGGTAATTGGTCAGAAGGAAAAGCTTGAGTTATGGCATACAAAAAAACCATAAAAAAGGTAGCTTCGAAACTACCAATTACAAAACAGTATCTTAATCAACGTCACTTAAAATACGAAGTTAAAGTATTGCGAGGTGAGGTTAAACACTTAACATCTCGTAATCAAGAATGGGAACAAGAAGTCAGACAAATGCGTGGTGAAGCAAAAGCTTTGCCTATTGTATGGCCTGTAGCTCCTGAGGATTTAAAGAAAGCTACATTACCAGCGAAACCACAATCTAAAACACCAGCAAAGAAAGGTCCTTACACGATTAACTGGGTATTACCTCCAATGGGCCTGGTTTCAGGTGGCCACAGTGACATCTTTCGAACAATTCAGTTTCTAGAGAACCAAGGTCACTCATGTCGTATCTACTACTATGATCCTCAGAAAGCTAGTTCGCTATCAAAAATAAAAGAATTAATGAAAAACTACCCTAAAGTTAATTCTGAACTATACTACAATGAAGAATTTAAACAATCAGATGCTATTTTTGCGACTAATTGGTTTTCCGCATATCCAGTCTATAATGCAAAAAATGTAGGCAAAAAGTTCTACTATGTACAAGATTTTGAACCATTTTTTGATCCTATTGGAACATACAGCACTCTTGCAGATAACACCTATAAATTCGGTTTTTATGGCGTGACATTAGGTAAGTGGCTAACTCAAAAATTATCACGTGAATATGGCATGAAGTGTGACTATTTTGATTTAGGTGTAGATTCAAGAGAATATTCATTAGTAAATAAGGGTGAGAGAAAGAAAATACTTTTTTATGCACGTCCTGTAACGCCTCGACGAGGTTTTGAGCTGGGTATTTTAGCGTTAGAAATCTTTCACGAACAACACCCAGAGTATGAAATTAATTTTCTAGGTTGGGATATCACACCATATCAAATATCATTTCCTTATGTAAATAACGGTATATTGCCAGCCGAAAAGCTCAATGAATTGTATAACGAGTGCCGAGCTGGTTTAGTACTTTCATTCACTAACATGTCATTATTACCTCTAGAAATGTTAGCTGCTGGTTGTGTGCCGATTGTGAATTCAGCAGAACATACTAATATGGCCAGTTACAGCTCTGAGCTAGATTATGCTGAGCCTACACCCCAAGATCTTGCAAATGCACTACACAAAGCTGTTACTAGGGCTGACGCAGACAAGCATGCTGAAAATATTTCCAAAGTAACAAAAAAATTTGAATGGGATGATTCAAATAAAAAAGTTGAACAGATTATTACTCGAGAACTTTCAAAATAGTATTACAAAAACAATTCCACTTTTCCATTCATAACTTAGTGGTATAATAACTACAGTAACTGAAAGTAGTTGTGCACTATGAAAATAAAACAAAAAAGAGTATCAAAAAAAATCATCATTATCGGTTTGATCGCAGCTCTCATAGTCGGTATGGCTGCCTATATTGTGTATGCTCAATCAAATACGGATGACAAAAAAGCTCGTAAACCAATAACTTATAGCGGGCCAAGCGAGCAAGATAAAAAGGACGCAGCAGACAACAAAGCAAATGTTGCTAAAAGACAAGAAATAGAACAACAAGCTAAGCAAGAAACTTCATCATCAAAGAAGCAGGTATCACCCGTTATTACGAACGCAAATCAAAATGGACAACAGGTAACTGTTACAGGGTATGTATCTGGAGTTTTTGAAGATGGCGGTACATGTACGCTAGTTGCTTCAAAAGACGGTACCAGTTTCACACGCACATCCAAAGGCTTTGCAGACGCCACAACTACTAGCTGCTCACCGTTTTTTATTGACAGATCTGCGTTTTCAGAACCAGGATCATGGACTGTGAAAATCAGTTATTCTTCTAGTAATGCCGAGGGTACATCACAAACAAGAGCAATAGAGATACAATAAAGATATGAGATTGTTAAAAAATATTAAAACTCTTGTCCTTATTACCGCTATCATGACAGTGGGAATTGCTGTTGTTGGTCAACAGAATGTCTCAGCTGTATCTAATAGTAATTTTAATCCTGCAAGAATTATTGACGACGGGCCTTTCTTTAATAAAAACACTATGAATACTGGCGATATCCAAAATTTTCTAAATGCCAAAGTCCCAACCTGTAGGTCTGGATACACCTGTTTAAAGAATTATTCCCAATCATTCCCAGGAATTGGTGCAGATAGCTATTGTGGAGGTATATCAGGTGGTACCAAATCTGCAGCAAATATAATTTTCGATGTAGCACAGGCTTGTAATGTTAATCCACAAACAATATTAGTGTTGTTGCAGAAGGAGCAGTCACTTGTTACAGATGATTGGCCGGTCGATATTCAGTATAGAAGCGCCACAGGCTACGGTTGTCCCGACACAGCAGCATGCGATTCAGAGTACTATGGATTTTTTAACCAAGTTTATCGCGCTGCCAGGCAATTTAAGCGGTATGTCGCTCAGCCACAAAACTATAACTACGCTGCTGGACGTAATAGTTTCATCGGCTACAATCCAAATAGCGGGTGTGGTGGAACAAATATTACAATTCAAAATGGTGCAACTGCAGCGCTTTATAATTACACGCCATATCAACCAAACCCTGCGACACTCGCTGCCGCACCAGGCCAGACGGTTAATTGCGGAGCCTATGGAAACCTTAATTTTTGGCGCTATTTCAACGATTGGTTTGGCCCAACCACTGGTACTGGATATGTGCTAGCACGCAATGAAGATGACAATAGCCAGTGGATAATTTACAACAATATAAAACAATACATCCCAAGTGGTGATATTATCGATGCCTATGGCTTAGGCTCAAACCCGATTACTATGTCTGGTAGCTATTTAGCTTCAATTCCATCAGGTCCTTCCCTTGGAAGGTTATTCCACCGAACAGGATCACCAGCTTTATATTTTGCTGACGGGGGTAAAAAATATTATGTCTCCTCGTCTCAGATGAAAGATGTATTCGGCTTTAATGGACAGGTTGAAAGCTATGTAAGCGAAGACCTCTTTGATTTGCCAACTGATTCTGGTTGGTTGTCATATGCCGTGAAAAAAGCGAGTAACCCAGCGCTCTATATGGTTGACGGTCAAAACTCTAATCAAACAGTATTACGACAATACAATAGTCCAGATGTGTTCCACGCTTGGGAGGGTGACAATGCCTACATTACAACTCTTTCTGATAACTACTTTAACCAAATAGATAATGCCATCGGCAGTAGCCTTACTGGATACACAATAAAACCAAGCAATTCTGATAGTCAGTATCAAGTTATTTCGGGGCAAAAATTATATTTATCAGGTGCTATGGCAACGTTATATAACCAGAGTTATGCAACTGTAAGCCCTGCGACAGCTAATAGACTTGTCACTAGCTCACCGGCGAGTGAGTTTATTCGTTTACCAGGTAACGGAGTGACTATATATATGGTTGATAACGGTAACAAATTGCCAATCAGCTCAACCGACGTATTAAGAGCGTGGGCGCCAAATGGTAGTATAAATATTAATATATTAAATCAAGGTTTCCTAAACTTACTGAGTACTGGAACAACAGTAACTGGCTATGAGGCAGATGTATCAGGACAGCTTTATCTCATCGATGGTAAAAAGTATACTGTTCCAACTGGTCTTGACAATGGATATCGAACAGGGTCTGTTGCCAGTGTTAGTACAGGCCTCATGAACTTATTCTCTACAGACACAGTGACCGGCTTTATAAAAGGCTCAGGTCCAGCGGTTTATCTCGTTGATGCAGGAGTCAAACGCCATATACCCTCCACTGAAATATGGCAATTATGGAACGGTAGCAGAGGAGAGACACTTACGCAGGTGAGCGATACAACACTCTCACAATTGACCGATGGCGGGCAAATTGGATACTACTTTAGCTCAGGCGGTACAGACTACGTGATCGATAACGGTACATATCGAAGTGTTGCAAGTGGTGTTGCTACAGATTGGAATCTGGCCAATCCAGTATCAATTAACGCAGCAACTCGTGCTAGGTTTACTAGTGGCGCTGCACTATTGTCCAAAGTCAAAGTAGGTTCAACTTATTACAGAATCAAATACGGTGAAAGTCATAGTACGACTAATACAAATATAGCAAATATATGGGGAATTGACTCATCACCAACTGACGTCTCTAATAATCTTGTTAGTCGTATTGCCAGTGGTGTACCTTTGAGTATTTATGCCAAATCAACAAATACCAGTGATGGTCGTATTTTCTTGGTTGATAATGGTGCGACAAACTTCTACCACATTACTACCGTTGAGCAAATGCAGAATTTTGGTGCGAGCTCTAATCTGGTACCAGTCACGCCAACTGACCTCGGTACGACCGGTAGTGCGCTCAATATACTCAAAACTTCAACCAGTGGTACAGAGCGTGTCATAGACAACACCACAAAACGTGCATTTGCAGACAATACCATAAAAAATAGATGGGTGACGGGCTCAAATGTGCTCACTGTTTCTGGGGCTTTGTGGAACTATTTTTCAGACGGTGCCACTGTAAATGGTAACGTAAAAGCCAGCGCACCAAACGTTTACAATATTGATATGGGTCAAAAAAGATGGATACTTTCACAACCTTCTTACCAGACCTATACTTCAAATTATGGTGCATACTCTACAATCTCAGACTTCTTAGTAAAAATATTACCTGCTGGCGCAGATATTCCGTAAATTATTTTGTCTTTTGTAAAATAAAGATAACCTCATGCATATTTTTTACAGATGCAACAACTTCCATATCTAACTTAAAGTCAACAATCGTTCTCTCAAAAAATTCTTTCATTTCACGTGCAGTCCATACGTGATAATGTACGCGATATTCACTATCAATCAACTCTTGTGTTCTTTTTTCTATATCACCTTTATAGTTTTCACCAAGTCGAATATATTCCTCGGTATGCTCCCATAAAAAAGACTTAGAAGAATCTTTATGCTCTTTTAATAGGTGCGCATAAGATGTGATGGGGCGTTCACTATCAAATGTATATCGTTTATCAGGAATTCCAAAAAATAACACTCCATCTTTCCGTAATTTACCATACATATTAATAAGAGTGCCGATAGGGTCAAGACAGTGTTCCATGAAATGATTCGCAATTATAAAATCAAGAGATTTATTTTTAAACTTAGCTAGTTTTTCACCGTCGTCAACAACGTCTACTTCAACAATATCAAGTTTTGTATAATCTTGCGGCCATGCTTTCCTCAGCTCCTCGGCAGTAAATACGTCAACATATTTTACCTTGGCTTTGGGGGGGAGTTTAACAGGTAGTTGCGCAGCCCCAATTTCAATACCTTTTCCGTGTATATACTGGTGAGCCAAAAAATTCCTAGGTGCTTCAAACCCAAGAGTTAAATCTCTAACAGCTGCCTCTAGCTGTCCTTTTTCAATTTGTAGAATACCTCTTTCTTTTTTTAAAATAGCATTTTTCTTATTTGGTCTCAGAGAGCCTAACTTTATTTTGGCTTTTGCGGCAATTTTATTCATTGTGATATTGTATCACAATGAAACCATATCAACATTGAGCAAATTCCTCTATAATAGTTATACAAATGTCTAAAAAAACAGTCACAGCTGACCCAAAAGTACCGGCAAAATTGCGAAGCCTTATAAAGTGGACGGGAATCCCTATTCTTATATATTTTATAGTTTTTGTAATTTTTACATGGCCTTGGCTGCCCAATTTTGCAACTCATCTGTATACCGATCAGGGTGACGGATTACAAAACGTATGGAATATGTGGTGGATACACGAATCAGTTATAAACCTACACCAATTACCCTGGCATACAAATCTTCTGCACTATCCTTTTGGAGTGACATTGATAGGGCAGACTCTCAACCCATTTAATGGGTTTGTTGCCCTTGGGTTAATGATGTTTATGCCACTCACGCAAGCATATAACACGATGGTTATCTTTTCGTTTGTAATAGGTGGACTAACTGCATTTTGGTTGAGCTACTACTTTTCTAGGTCATATATCGCGAGTATCTTAGGTGGAGCAGTCTTTACGTTTTCTAGTTATCATTTAGCGCACGCCGAGGGCCACATGCAACTAATATCTCTAGAGTGGATACCATTATTTATATTGATGTGGTGGATGTTTGTAAAGAAACCGAGTTACTGGCTAGCGGTTGGTTCATCAATCAGTTTATTCCTTGTCCTATTTTGTGATTATTATTATTTTCTATACTGTTTGATGGCAGCTATCGGTATTGTGATGTATTTTTGGTTTCGTAAACAACTGCCTAGTCTCAAGAAAGCTAAAAATCTAAAACCACTAGGTTTATTTTTACTTACATCACTACTTGTAGTTGCACCTCTACCATTGGCACTTTTATACGCTAACTCAACTACGGAATTTAGTGGTTCTCATCCAGCAAGAGTTTTTAGTACAGATGTGCTAAGTCCATTTATACCCGGTGGTTTTTGGAGGTTCCATGATTTAACTGATTGGTACTGGTCACTATTACCAGCAAATATTTTTGAAGCAACTGTGTACCTCGGGTGGTCTGTCATTATTGTCCTGCTGATATCACTTGTAAAGCGAAAGAAGTTTACTAGTGATTTAGTCTTTTGGCAGATATTAGTAGGCGTATTTGGTATCCTCAGTCTAGGTCCTCGTCTCATGATATTCGGCAAAACGATAGAGCAAATTCCGATGCCATATGTCATTATGGAGCGAGTTATACCTGGCATGAAGCTGTCAGGAATGCCTATTCGAATGATGGTGATGGTGACGCTTGGCTCGGCAGTTATTGTTGCGATTGTCCTAGCCAAATTCAAGTTCAATACTACAAAAGGCAGAGTGTTAATTGGTTTATTCATTGTAGTGTTTGTTATAGAAATGCTACCAAGTTCGCTACCATTAACAAACATACAATACCCAAACTATGTTTATAAATTAAAATCTCTACCAAGCACGGGTGGAGTACTAGACGAGGCAGCCAAAAGCCCCTCTATACAGTTGTATTATCAAACTAGCTACAATAAACCAATGGCTTTTGGGTATATCTCACGTCTTCCAAATGAACTTAACAACAAGGAATTCCCTTTGTTTGCATATAATACAGAAAATAAATTCGATAAATTTTGTAGCGAATTCAAAATACGTTATCTCACAGCACCAATTAACAAGCCACGAAATACAACATTCCCAATTATCTACAAAGACAACCAAGCAATCATTTACGATCTCAAGAATTCATCTAACTGTTAGTTTAATTACTTCTTCTTATTTTTGGTAGATAAAGCTTTACGTGCTTTTTTAACCGAAGGATTTTCCTTGATTTTTGATTTCGGTTGTTTCTTGAGTATCAAGATAATTTCATGTTGGTTTTTAACTACTGTTTCAAAGTCTAAATCGAGCTTGTATTCACGAATGATATACAAAATAAGATCCAATAGGTCGTGCTGTGACCAAACATTTAGGTGTACGCTAAATTTCTGGTCAAATAGCTCTTGGGCCCTTGTCTTAATTTCTTTTCCTTGCTTTCCTTCAATATATTGTGCAGATTCAACAAACATTGGCCATTTTCCAGCCTCGCCGGCTTTTGGGTCAGCATGAAATTTCTTTAGACGTGATAGAGGCGTAACGGGTCGCAGTTTATCAAATGTGAATCGTTTATCAGGAATTGCCATAAAGATAACACCATCAGTTTTAAGTACTCTGTAAAAATTACGTAATGTTTTAATAGGGTCGATAATATGTTCATAAAAATGATTGGCAATTATAAAGTTTTGGGAATCATCTTTAAATTTAGATAGAGCTTGACCATCATCAACTACATCAACGTGCACCAAATCATGACCTTTCAAGTATGGGTATAATTTTATTAAATCTTCAGTACTGATTTCATCAACATACTTTACCTTTGTCCAGTGGGGAACTGGTAAAGGATGTTCTGCAGGACCAATCTCTATCCCGCTACCTTTGAGATATTTATTAGCCAAAAATACACGCCAGTTATTTGATTGATCAAACAATATTTGTTTTTCCATGTAGAATTGATCTCTTTCATTGATAATTCTTTCTAGTCTTAGTACTTGAGGAATATTTTTTCCAATAAAAATAAATTTATTTACAACTCTTTTGTGTAGTTTTTGCTTTGGTTGGCTCATTATTTCTTCTTTCCCTTTTTCACTGTCATATTAAAATAAATTATCTCCCAAATCGCTTTAATACCATCTTTCATTCCAATTTTCTTTCCTTCTTCTTTGCTACGGCCGTAGTATGAAATACCGATTTCGTATACTCGAGCATTGGCTTTTGCAACACGGGCAGTTATTTCTGGTTCGAACCCAAATTGTTTGGCTTTTAGGTCTACTGCCAACTCACGGACTAATTCACCACGAAAAACTTTATAGCAAGTTTCCATGTCGGTGAGATTGAGACCAGTAAACATATTTGATAACATTGTTAAAAATTTATTCGCTACTTGGTTGCGGTAATAAATAATACGATGTGGTTCACCACCAATAAAGCGTGAGCCATACACAACATCAGCATGTCCACGTTCGATTGGGTATAGAAGTCTTGGATATTCTTGAGGATCATACTCTAGGTCGGCATCTTGGATGATTACCACATCACCCGTGCTAAACAGGATCCCGCGCTTCAGGGCAGACCCTTTACCTTGGTTTGTTTTTTGGAAGATTAAACTAATCGTTTTATTTTTTTCAGCTAGTTTTTTTAGTATTGGTCTAGTTCCATCATTCGATCCATCATCAACAATAATTACTTCTTTTTTTGTGCTACCTAAATCAACTTCATTAATTTCATCTAGAATTTTATGTATAGTAGCTTTTTCATTGTAACAAGGCACTATAATAGATAATTTTTTTACTTTTGGCATTGGTCTCCTCGGTAGTTATACTTCTCGATATGGTATCATAAAATGACTGTGATTGTATACACAAGGGAACAAATAAAAAGATTGCTCAAGATAGATTTTGTGCGTTTTTGCATAGTAGGGGGTACTGGTTTCATTATAAACCTTATAATCCTTACAGCTCTACATAGATTGTTTTCAATGCCTATATTTTTTGCGCAACTAATTGCTGCGGAAATAGCCTTATTTAGTAATTTTATTTTACACCACAACTGGACATACAAAAACCACAAAGTAAAAAAATCGATTCCTAGTTTGTTGATACAATTTCATGCCACATCTTGGCCGGCAATTGTAGGTAGTGCTGTAATGGTCAGTTTGTGTGAAAAAGTATTAGGATTTGACGAACTACCTTCGCTGATTGCTAGTTCATTAATTGCACTTTTATGGAATTTTGGTTGGTCAAAGTATGTCGTATGGCGTAAAGTCACTGAAAAAGATATACAGGATATCGTGCAGTGAAAAATGTATCATGCAGGGCGGATATTGTTATAATGAAAAGCAAGATGAGTAATAGAGTAATATCTAAAAGGGGTAAAAATGTCTAAAAAAAGAGTATTAGTAACGGGTGGAGCTGGCTTTATTGGTTCACATCTTTGCAAGAGGCTGCTAGATGATGGGCATGAAGTTCTATGTGTCGACAATTTCTTTACAGGTAATCGTTCAAATATCCATGATTTATTAGATAACAAAGATTTTGAATTATTACGTCACGATGTCACAATTCCGCTTGTTATAGAGGTCGATGAAATATATAATCTGGCGTGTCCTGCGTCACCAGTTCATTATCAATTTGATCCAATACAAACCACAAAGACGAGCGTACACGGAGCAATCAATGTTCTAGGACTCGCCAAACGGGTGAAAGCTAAAGTTCTCCAAGCTTCAACCAGTGAAGTGTATGGTGATCCCGATGTGCATCCACAACCAGAATCATATTGGGGTAGAGTCAATCCAATTGGTATTCGTTCGTGTTATGACGAGGGAAAACGCTGCGCTGAGACACTATTCTTTGACTACCATCGACAAGCTAATGTTGATATTCGTGTGATACGAATTTTTAACACCTATGGTCCAAATATGAATCCAGATGATGGACGTGTTGTATCAAACTTTATCGTTCAAGCACTTAGGAATGAAAACATCACTATCTATGGGGATGGTTCACAAACTAGAAGTTTCCAATATGTTGACGATTTAATCAATGGTATGGTTAGTATGATGAATAATGACAAAGATTTTGTTGGTCCGGTAAATATAGGCAATCCGGATGAATTTACAATTAAACAGTTGGCAGAAAAAGTAATCGAGATGATACCCGAAACCAAGAGTAAGATTGTTTATAAAGATTTACCGCAGGACGACCCAAAACAACGTCAGCCAGATATATCACTAGCAAAAGAAAAGTTAGGCTGGGAGCCCAGCGTTAAACTTGAAAAAGGCTTGATACCTACAATTGAATATTTCAAATCAGTTATTTAAGACGCAATTTTATGTAAATACTTGCCGTAACCACTCTTAACGAGCGGTTTAGCGATTTCTATGAGCTGTCCTTTATTAATAAAACCTTGCCTATAGGCAACTTCTTCCGGGCAACCAATTTTTATACCTTGTCGCTCTTCGACAACTTGTACAAACTGGCTAGCCTGATTCATACTCTCGAATGTTCCAGTATCTAGCCATGCAGTGCCACGGTCGAGTAGGTGAACTTTTAATCTACCTTGCTGCTGGTATGCGTTATGTAGCTCAGTTATTTCTATCTCACCACGAGCACTTGGTTGTACATTTTTGGCGATTTCAATTACGTTATTGTCAAAGAAATAAAGTCCAGGGATTGCATAGTTTGATTTTGGACTTTCTGGCTTTTCTTCAATTGAAAGCACCTGATTATTTTCATCAAACTCAACTATCCCATATCGCTCTGGGTCGCCAACTTGTTGCCCAAATATTATCCCGCCATCTAGTTCTTTTGCAGCATGGCTAACTTTTCGGTCAAAGTCGCTGCCGTAGAAAATATTATCACCCAAAATCATTGCAACACTATCACCACCGATAAATTCAGCCCCAACTATAAAAGCATCCGCCAGACCGCGCGGCTCGTCTTGAATTTTGTAAGAAAGACTTATTCCCCAGTCAGAGCCATTGCCAAGTAACTTTATAAATTGCTCTTGGTCGTGGGGTGTGGTGATGATGAGGATGTCTTTTATCCCGGCGCTCATTAATGTCGAGAGAGGATAATAAATCATAGGCTTGTCATAAATGGGCATCAGCTGTTTACTGATTGCTCGTGTAATAGGGTAGAGACGTGTTCCGCTACCACCAGCTAAAATAATACCTTTCACTAATTCTCCTCTTTCAAATATTCATCTAATGCTTGTCGCCAACCTCTAGGGTGAAAACCAACAGACTCTATCTTATCAAGTTTTAGTGTACTTTGCAGCGGACGAGGTGAAATACCAGTTTTTCCTTCGTAATATTGCTCAGTTGAAACAGGAGTTACGTCGTCTGCAGATTTACCAGTTTTTTCATATACAATTTTTGCAATATCTGCCCAAGAGACAGAATTGCCAGTGTTGCTAAGATTGTATGTTCCAAACGCAGGTTTTGTTTTTAGCAGGTAAACGATTCCCTCCGCCAAATCTTTTGTAAATGTTAATCGACCAATCTGGTCATTAACAACACTAGGTTTTACGCCCTTTTCAGCTAAGCCTTTCATTGTTCGCACAAAGTTGTTGCCCTCACCAATAACCCATGAAGTACGGACTAAATAGTGATTATCAACAGTCGCAGTTATTAAATCACCAGCTGCTTTGGTCTGTGCATACACACCGAGAGGGGATAAAGGTTCATCTTCATCATGGAGCTCGTTCGTACCATCAAATACATACTCACTAGAAATATGAACTAGGGTGATACCATGTTTTGTAGCAACTTTTGCTATGTGTTTTAGGGCTGCTGCATTTATTTCCCATGCTGCTTTGCGACCTTCTGGCGTTTCTGCTTGGTCAACAGCAGTATATGCGGCAACATTAATGATGGTGTCATAGTCACGCCAATTTTTTGTTTTATAGGCTTCAGGATTAGTCATGTCAAAGTCATCACGATCAACAAATTCTGCATCCGGCAAGATTGCTTGTAAGGCAGTTCCAAGCTGACCAAGCCCACCAACAACCAAAGTCTTTTTGTTTGGAACAGGAGTTACGTCTGCGAGTCGAGGGTGATTTTTATCTTTTTCACTGAGTTCGGCTTTTTCCAAAGGAATTGGCCACTGTATATTTGCAGTTTCGTCAGCAAGATTTAGAAAACTGTAGTCAGTTGCATCAGCTCGCCAATGATCATTGACCAAGTAGCTATACACAGTGTTTTCTTCTAGAGTTTGAAATGCGTTTGCGACACCCCGCGGTATATAAATTGCTTTGCTAGAATCCATTTCTAGAGTGAAGACCTGGCCAAAACTTTCGCCTTCACGAAGGTCTACCCACGCACCAAAAATTCTACCCGAAGCAACTGAAACATACTTATCCCATGGTTCGCCGTGGATACCACGAGTTGTGCCAATGTTTTCATTAAAAGAAATATTATTTTGTACTGGACCAAAGTCGGGAAGGCCAAGTGCAGTCATTTTTTCGCGCTGCCAGTTCTCCTTGAACCAACCACGATTGTCTCCGTGAACTGGTAGATCAAAAACTATTACACCTGGAATATTTGTTTCGTTTGATTGTAGTTCTTTACTAAATTCTATCTCACTCATTTATTGACCTTTTTCAGCATAAGCTGCCTCAACTTTTGCTTTTTCAGCTTTCCACCACTCTTGATTTTCAGTATACCAATCTATAGTTGCCTGTAGACCTTCACGCAGGTTTGTATATTTTGGGGTCCAACCAAGCTGTGTGCGTAGCTTGGTTGCATCGATTGCATAGCGTTGATCATGGCCTGGTCGATCATTAACATGTTCATAGTCATTTTTATCTTTGCCCATGAGCTCTAGTAATGTCTCGATAATATATTTGTTATCTTTTTCACCATCTGCGCCAATTAGGTACAATTCGCCAGCTTTTCCTTTTTCCAAGATTGCGTGCACGGCAGAGTTGTGATCGTCAACATGTATCCAATCACGAACTTGCTCGCCAGTACCGTATAGTTTTGGTTTGATGTCGCTGAGGATGTTTGTAATTTGGCGTGGGATAAATTTTTCAATATGTTGGTACGGGCCATAGTTGTTTGAGCAGTTTGAGATAGTAGCATTGATATTAAAACTACGTACCCAGGCTTTTACTAACAAGTCGCTACCGGCCTTGGTACTAGAGTAGGGGCTAGATGCGTTGTATGGAGTTGTCTCGGTAAATTTAGCTGGGTCGTTTAGTTCGAGATCACCATATACTTCATCGGTAGAAATGTGATGTAAACGTTTGTCGTGCTTGCGAACGGCTTCTAAAATAGTTGCAGTTCCGATGAGGTTGGTCTGAATAAATGGCCATGGGTCACGCAATGAATTGTCATTGTGAGATTCTGCAGCAAAATGAACTACAATGTCATTTTCACTAACCAATTTATCTACTAGTTCGTGGTCACATATATCACCCTGAAAAAAAGTGAACTTGTCAGCGACGGGCTCTAAGGTTTCTATGCCCCCGGCGTAGGTTAGTGCATCTAGGACAGTTATTTCATATTCGGGGTGATTTTTGACTGTATAGTGTACGAAATTTCCCCCGATAAATCCCGCGCCGCCTGTAATCAGCATTTTCATATGATTCTAGTATAACAGTTTGGAGTTATGGCTGACTAGTAGGTAGAGTCTGCTGCCACTTCCATGCATCCTTTAACGCGTCAGCAACTGTTTTTTCTGCTTTCCATCCAAGTAGTTCATTGGCTTTTTCAACCACTGCGTAGATATCTCCAATATCTCCCAGTCTACGTGGGCCAATTTCATAATTCAACTTTATATTGTTTTCTTGCTCAAATGATTTTACGATTTCCAATACACTTGCGCCTTTTCCGATGCCAATATTTACAAAGTCATATGTTTTTATCGGTTGTGTATGTAGATAGTCCAAGGCTTTTACGTGTGCTTTAGCGAGATCAACTACATGGATATAATCGCGTATGCAACTACCATCGGGAGTAGGATAGTCATCACCATATATAGTTAGCTTTTCTCTGAGTCCCGCTGCGGTTTGTGTAACAAATGGAACTAAATTAGCGGGCGGGCCCTTAGGAAGTTCCCCAATCCGACCCGAAGGGTGAGCACCAATAGGATTAAAATACCGCAGTGAAATACCGCTCAGTTGTTCTCCTGAATTTATAATATCTTCGAGCACTAGCTCGCACATCATTTTACTTTTACCGTAAGGTACAACTGGTTTTACAACCGTTTCCTCTGTGACTGGTAGTTTTTTAGGATCACCATATACAGTACAAGACGAAGAAAAAACAACACGAATAGGTCGATTAATATCGTGAAGTGTTTGCATTAGGCTTACAAATCCAGCAACATTATTATCATAGTATTTTAACGGATTTTTAACCGACTCGGCGACTTGCTTGTAGGCAGCAAAATGGATAATACTTTCTATCTCTTCATTTTCAATAATTTCTTTTAGTTTTTGGGTGTTTTGATAATCTTGCTCGTACCAGATAATTTTTTTACCAGTTAATTCTTCTAGTCGATCTAAAATAAATTTTTCTGAGTTATCAAAGTTATCGATGATAATTGGTTCATGACCTGCATTTACCAATTCAACAAACGTATGTGAACCAATGAAACCAGCACCACCTGTAATTAAAACTTTACTCATGCAGTAATTATACATCGCCTTGGGATCATAAAGTAATTTGCGTGGTATTATAGATAAACATATGATTATTTTGATTGTTGCTGGGGGGTCGGGAACAAGGTTATGGCCACTGTCTATACCTGATTATCCTAAACACCTATTGACTGTTGTTGGCGAAAAATCACTATTACAAAACACGTATGAACGTGCCAAAAAAGTAACTACAACTGACAAAATTTATATCTCAACAGAAATCAGTCACGCACATCATGTTATAGACCAATTACCAGAAGTCTCCAAAGATCACTTGATTGTTGAGCCTGCACGTCGAGGTACTATGCCTTGCATCACTAATGCACTTCAGGTAATTGCAAAGACTCATGGTGAAGATGAACCAATTGCCAGTATTTGGGCCGATCAACATATTCGCGCAACAGATGGATTTGCCGAAACATTTCGTTATGCTAGTAAGGTTGCAGAAAAATACCAGCGTATCGTATTAATTGGTATCGAACCCGATAGTGCTAGTACAAAATTTGGTTATATTCAACAAGGAAAACAAGTTGATGATGAATTATTTTTGCACGAAGTCGACTCTTTTAAAGAAAAACCAGACCGCCAAACTGCCCAAAAGTATTTGGATAGTGGAAACTATCTGTGGAATGCTGGTTATTTCGTAGCCCCATACAAAGTCTTTCGTGCTCGTATAGAAAAATATGCGAATCCGCACTGGTCAGAACAATTGAAAAAAATAGCGGATGCAGCAACTAACCAACAAGAAAAAATATATCTGGATTACCAAGATGAATCAATAGACACGGCTTTGATAGAAAAGACCACTGATTTACTGGTCGTGCCAGCTTCCTTTGATTGGCTAGATGTAGGCTCATTTGATGATGTTCATACTGTTAGTCCCAAGGATGACAATGACAACACAGCTATTGGTAAGAATGCCCTTATCCTAGATAGCGAAAATGTCTATGTTCGAAACGAACAAGATAAACCAGTTGCAGTTGTTGGTATTGATAACGTAGCTGTTATTAATACAGACCATGGAGTACTAGTAGTTCGCAAAGATCTTAGTCAAAAAGTAAAAGACGTGGTAAATGAGATAAAAAAGCAGTGAACTATATACAGCTAGTAGAATTAACCAGTTACTGTTGGCAATACCTGTCCTGGACAAATCGATAGTACTCGCTTTATCGCATCTCGCTCGGCGCTGGTAACCCACAAATTATATTTTTGTTTCACCGCGATTTGCCGAGCTACATAACGACAGCGATACGATTTGTTTGGTGGCAGCCAGGTCGCTGCGTCGCCGTCACTTTTGTCTTGGTTGGCTTTGCCATCAACAGCTAGTAGTTCCAATGGGTCATTAGCTAGATTTTCCCGAGTTTCACTGTCTAAATATTGCGAACCAGTTTGCCAAGAGTTTGATAGCGCAACCACATGGTCTATCTGCACCAAGCTACTAGTTCCTGGCCCGCGCAAAAAGCGAATAGTTTTGCCAGTATATGGGTCATCTAAAATACCTGCGTAAACTTTGCAATCACGAATATCCAGCTGCGTCATGTCACGTGCCAAGACATCATCACGTGTATTGCAATCACCAGATTTGCGCCAGCCGTTGCCGAACATATCCCGTGCATAGCCGGTTTTCGGCGCGCGACCTTTGACATCCAAACTATCCAACGCATCAACAGCTAATTGCTGGTTGCTAGTTGTCTGTACTTTTTTATTTTGCTGCTCGACAGATTTATTTTCGCCCAGCTGATTGATAACACCAATCAGCATGATACAGATGCTGATGCAAAAGATGAGAACCGCACGGCGACGCCGATATACATTAGTCATAGCAAATATTATGACACTAAAAAACTCCCCGCGGTTTAAAGCGGGGAGTTATCGGCAAAATTATCAGGATTAGTTGTGGTGGTGCATAGCCTCGGCTACTGCACGACGGCTGGCGTACCACTGTTGTATACCAATACCTAGGGCACCGATACCTAGCACGCTACCGATTACTTCTGCAGGACCAGTAGAGGCGATTGAGTCTGGTGTACCAGCAGTAGTAGTACCTGTAGTAGTTGTTGTTTCGGTGTTGATAACAACCTTACATGCATCGCTCGTTACGTCTTTGACAGTCTTGCCGTCTACGTCGAAGCTTGCTTTTGCAGTTACTGTGTACTGACCAGCAGCTGCATATGTGTGGTTAACAGGTAGGTTACTAACACTTCTTACAGCAGACTGACCGTCACCAAAGTCGATTGTGACTTCGCGGGCTGTTGCTTTGTTGCCAGTTAAGTTTACGTTGTAGCTGTACTCTAGTGGGCCAATTTTGTTTGCCTGTAGGAGGTCACAACTGTAGCTCACTTTGTCTTTACACTCACGGTTAACAGTAACATCAGCTGAATCTTGTTTCATACCATTGTCTGTGTACATAAAGCCAGTGTTATGTAGGACGTTATTACCACAACTCAAGTCTTTTTCTTGGGGTAGTGTAGTGGTGAATCGTACGAATGCGTTGCTTTGTGGTGTGTAGTTACCAATGTTGACACCGTTGCTAGCTACACCGTCTACGATGGCCTTGCCATCACCAGTTGGGTAGGTAGCGTTTTTCAAAGTTGTTGAACCAGCTTGGTAAGTAACACCTGATGGTAGGGTATCTTTGGCTACAACACCGTTTTGTTGTGTTTCACCAATATTAGCGTAGCTAATCTGGTAGTCTACTTTGTCACCAGGGTTTGCAGTGATTGATTTTTGCCAAGTAGCATCACCGTGCTTGCGGACTTTTTTCTCGACATTGAACTGAGGAGTTTTTTCGTTGTAAACCTTTACCTTGAACATCAAGGCACCAGCAAATTCGTTACAACCCGGTAGGTCACCGTCCATAGCTTTGTAGCCAACCTGGGCACCGCTAGTAGTAAATACAGAGTCATCTATAGGGAAGCCTGCATTTGCGTTCTGAGAGTTATAGTAACGAGCTGAGCCAGGTACATAACCTATACTAAATCGTTCAGCACCTTTTAATACTACACCGTCCCAAACCTGTTGTGGGTTGGCATTGTTAGCTGAAACAGTAGCTTGCACGTTAGCAGAGTTACCTAGGGTTGTAGGGATGCTAGCTGAAACACGAGTGTTTGTTGCGTGAAGGTCAAGGTTAGCAGCAGCATTGTTGTGTACACGTACACGTACAAAGTATTCCTGGCCGTCTTGAACATTCAGTTCATCGGTTTGCCACGAGTTAACAGAACCGTTGACTGGGCGAGCCCATGTAAAGTTACGTTCGTCACCAAAACCTGGGGCATCAGTGATAGAGTTAAATGTCACATATGTTGCTGGGTTTGCTGCAGTAAATGTAGTACGGTCTGGGCCGTATGCAAATGTTGCGATACCTAGTCCGATAACACCAACGGCTATAAGTACTAGTGCGTACAAACGGTGCGGAGCGTATTTAGCCAAGTTGTTTAGGCTGTTTATTGTTTTTTGGATTTGTGGGTTTTTCATTGTTTTGTTCCTATATTCCTTTATTCGCCTACGTTACCGTTTGATGTTTGGTTGCTAGCTTCGTCTTGTGCTGCGTCGTTTGGCTTGTCAACATCTGTTGCACCATCGGCGTTTCCGTTAGAGTTTGCTTGTTGTTCTGCTTGGGCATCGGTCTGGCCGCCAGCTTGCTGTTGGGCTTCTTTTTTACCTTTTTCAGCTCTAACATCACCGTTATCAGCAGGGCCGTGGTCATCAATATAGACTTTACCTTTTTTCTCATTTGGAGGAGTTTTAGTGACAGGAGGAGGAGTCTCCGTAGTTGGTGGAGGAGTGTTCGGAGTAGGGTTTTCCGGGGTGAATGAACCTTTGATAAAGAATGCTTCGTTAGCACACTCACCGTTTTCAGCATGTTTTATATTGCCATCTTTATCGAATGTCACATATATTTCGCCATGAGTATTACCGATAGCGTATGCAGTGTCATCTATGCCGCCCTTTAGTTTGCCTTCCTTCATGTAACTGTTTACATCTAGGTCGTATTTTTCGGCAGCTTCGGCAGCAGTCATTTTCAATGTTTTACCGCTTCGCAAAATGTTTTGGTGGATGTCGTGAGCCTTTTGACCGGCATCGCTAAGGCTGTGACCGCTATCAGATAAGTATTTGCGCTTCATTTTTTCACGCTCGCCCTGACCCCATGCGCTGTTGAATTTGGCTGCATCTAGGCCGTACATTTCCTGGAAACGGACGTTTACTAGTTTTTCTACATTTGCTGCAGTTATTTTGTCGTGGTTACCGATATATTCGTTTAGGGCTTCGCCTTTTAGCTCACCATTTGGTGCATTTTCTACCAATAGGCTTCGTTCAGTACCCCAAGTGTTAACTTTGTTGCCTCGGTGGTTATAGGCAGAGTTGCCTTGGTTGAATTTCAAGTTCCTGCTGATTTTGTCACCTGGTTTTTCGTCACTTTTGTGAAAGCCAGGAGCTTTTTCCATTGGGGCAGGTTTTTCAGCACCATGAGAGTGGTTATCTTTGTTGCCACTGTGAGCAAACCAACCAGCTGCGAATGCAGCACCAATAGCTACACCAGCAAGGATACGCTTGCCATATTTTTTGTACCATTTCTTTTTCTCGGCTGGGTCTGTTGGTACAGGTGCAATAGCTGTTTTAGCTTCGGCAGCTGCGGCTTCAGTTTCTGCTTTTTCAATAGCTTCGTCAGGATTGGTTGGAGGTATAGCTGGTGCACTTTTGATAACTATTTCTCCGTCATCTTGTTCTAAGTCATTGGCTTCAGGAGTGGTAGTTTCTTTAATCACGACACTATCTACGAGCTTGTCTACGTTTTCTAGTAGAGAGTTTTCGCTTGTGTCAGATATTTCGGCTGCAGAGACAACACCAAATTGCTTTAGGTCGTTTTCAAGCTTTGCGATTTTAGCCTCTAGGTCAGGCTTTATTTTTTTATTAACACTTGGAGATTTGTTTTCATGTTCAAGTGCTGAACGTAGGGTAGCAAGCTGTTTTTGGATGCCTTCTATCGCAGTTTTTGCGATATCTGATAGACTTTCTTTTCCTTTGACTTGTTTTTCCAACGAGTCGTAGCTAGCGTCAGAGTCGTCTTTGGTGTGTTCACCTGGTTCGTACTTGCTGTAACTAGTATCTTTTTTACCACCAAATTCGTCGATTGCACGTTGGTTGGGCAGTATCAATTCCTTTTTACCGTACTTTGCCTCAAGATCTTTGGCGTCTTGTTCGTTGTTGATGGTTGGTAGTTCGAAATCGCTCATGTGGTGTTTTCCTTGCTTATACCGTTACTGTTTTTTGTTTTGTTGCAATGTTTGCTTATCTGAGTCTCATACTACACCAAAATACCTATTTTGTCAATACTATTGTTAAGCTATCAAAATTGTATTGACAGAACTATGTAATGGGTGAATAATGTGAACAAGCTAAGTGTGTGACCAATCACAACAGCCGGTAACGGTGCTTGTACACAATTAAATAGGCGGTGGAAATGGCTCAAGCTGTACGACGTATAACACTTTCCGAAGAGATGGAAATCTGTATTTGCAGGCTCTTTATCAGTGAACGCAACATCGAAGCTCGAGAGCTCACAGTTGCGAATCTGAAGAAGAATCGTCGATTCAACGCACTCATCAAGGCATCTCCCAACATCTTGAGGAAGCATTCAAATTTCGGCATTCTCGTCGAGAAGGCCCTGGTTTCTTTGATGAAAAAGGAAGTGCTGGTGTGTGAGGGCACAACGTGGTCCTCGGACGAGTCAAAAGCAAGTGAGATACTTCGGAAGCGTCCTGATCGTCCTAAGCGCCCTGGTTCACCTCCTCGGACCAAGAAGAGACGATCTCGTGCAGTCCGCCAGCAGCGCCCGGCTACCGCGATGTAGTCAGGCAAAACCCATGCGGGATGATTGTTCGGTGAAAACTGAATGATTGTCCCGCATTAACTCTTTAAAAATAGTTTTCAATCTGTTACAATACATCAACGTTACCATTTATGGTCCCATCGTCTAATGGTTAGGACATCAGGTTTTCATCCTGGCAATAGGAGTTCGATTCTCCTTGGGATCACCACGAAAAAAGCTCACTTTAACAGTGAGCTTTTTTCGTGGTGAATTTTCGCAGAAATCTACTGCTGTAATCTGATAATTTCACTATCCAGAGCTTGAATAATGGCTATACGACCTGGTGTATCAGGCAGGGTTATCCCAACAGCCGTACCTCCTACAACATAATCGGGCATACCTTCTTTTTCAATAAAGTCTTTCATACTGTCTTTTGAGGTGTCACATATTTCTGCGAGGTGGCCTATAGGATCTTTATGGTCGAGTGGTGCGCCAAAATCAGGACTTAACATTTCTTTCAGGATATTCATAAGCTAATTATATAATATTTTTTAATTAAAAACGTAAGGATATGATTGCAGTAATAGAAAATAAACTAGTATGCTAAAATTTAAGCTATGTACAAGCATAAGCTTTTTCTCGGCCTGGGATTATTCCTCTTTTGCGTGTTAATTTCACCATCTGTATTTGCATCTAGTAGTGGGGTAGTGATAAAGAGATTTCAAGCTGGAGGAGCACCAAGCGGCACAAGCCAACAGGAGTTTATAGAAATATATAATGATAGTAGTGAGGATGTGGATATTTCGAACTGGTGTATAAACCATAACGATTCGTCAACTAACATCAACTGTTTTATTCCGCCGAATACTCAGACAAAACTATACATAACAACAAAAAGCTCTTTGCTGGTTGTTAGTCCACAATTTATAGCTGCCTATCCAGCAGTAGTATATGATTTTGGTTATAGTGCAGGATTTAGTACTAATATTCCAGGCACAAACGGGACTATAAAACTAACGGATAACCTATCACAGACTGTTGATAGATTGGGTTGGGGCAATGGCTTGGGTGAAGGGGTAGCTATGCCTGGGAATTTAACGGGCGGTCAAATATTTGAGCGTACTCAAGACACTAACGATAACAGTGCAGATTTTGTTGTAAAAACACCTCCAGCAGCATTACCTCACGGTGGTATTTACGAAAAGGTAGTGCCCGTAGATGTGTGTCCAAATATATCTGGATTGAACATTACGGTGCCAACAGGTTACATAAAAGACACAGATGGAAATTGTTATGAAGATATTTGCGATAATATCGCAGGTTTACAAAAAGTTATATTAAACGGTTATTACAGAGATGGAATTGATTGTAAAATAGTTGAACTAAAGATTAGTGAGTTGCTGCCAAATGTGAGCGGTTCGGACACTGGAAAGGAGTTTATCGAGATATATAACCCAACGAGTCATCAGGTAGATTTGAGTGGTTATATATTGCAGCTGGGACCCAGTTATAGTAAAAATTATGTGTTGCCGAGTTTTGCATTAAACCCAAATAGTTTAGTTAGTTTATCAGATACAGTAACAAAGATTACACTGCCCAATACTAGTGCATCTGTGAAATTGTTAACACCAGACAGTCAAATGGTTGATGAAACAGCTGCCTATCAAGACCCAGGTGATGACCAGGCGTGGGCATTATTTGCAGATAGTTGGAGGTATACAAATCAACCAACACCTGAGGTTGTAAACCAAGAAAGTATTGTTGTGGCGGGTATGGGCTCGGGTGATAGTGACGAGTTGGCAGCATGTCCAGAAGGCAAATATCGTAACCCGGACACAAACCGATGTAGGAATATCGAGTCTGATGATGCTGGGTTAAAGCCATGTGCTATAGACCAAGTCAGAAACGCCGAGACAAATCGTTGCCGGTCGATTTTTGCGGCTGATTCGGGGTTGACTGCGTGTAAGGCTGGGCAGACGAGGAATCTAGAAACAAATAGATGTAGGAATGCCACGACTGCAATCAATACATTAAAAGCTTGTGCTGCTAATCAAGAGAGAAATCCAGAAACGAACAGATGTCGCAAGAAAGCGGCGAGTGCAATAGCTGAGAATAATGTAAAAGATATCGAGAGCGAAGTACGGGCAGAGCATGGTGGCTGGTTGTTGGCAGGCACGGCAGGTGTCGGTTTAGCTGGATATGGCGTAGCAGAGTGGCGCGAAGAGATAGCGCTCTTGGGGCGTAAGTTGGCCTCTCTACTAGGCAAAAACCCACCTACGGACTAAACTAGTAGGTAATGGATTATAAAAACGAAATAGAATTTGCTAAAAATATGGCTATTGTAGCTGGTGAGATAATGAAGAAATATTATCGCGTTGAACAGGGCGTTGAGATAAAGGAAGATAACACGCCAGTGACACTAGCTGACAAAGAGATAAATGATCTGTTAATTGAAAGCGTTAAAACTGAATTTCCTGAGCACGGGGTTTTGGGTGAGGAAGCGAGCTGGAATGAAGATAGAGAAAAATTATGGGTTTGCGATCCGATAGACGGAACTGTCCCGTATATACTCCATGTGCCGACTTCGGCATTTTCGCTGGCACTTGTCATAGACGGAGTGCCGACAGTTGCAGTTATATATAACCCATGGATTGACGAAGTGTATACGGCAGTTAAAGGTAAGGGTGCTTTCAGAGGAAAAGATGCTATACATGTATCGACAAAAATGTGGGGTAACGGTGTACATGTTGGAAATTCTGGCGACGTGCTGGGTAATCCAATAAGTGCGGAGTTTTCCAAAGATCTATACAAAGGTGAAGGCGTAATCGTTAATAATATTCCTGGCCTTGCGTATACAGGAGCAACCATAGCTGAAGGCGTGATAGACGGAAAAATATTTACACATCACACTGCACATGATATTGCAGCATTAAAGCTAATTATCGAAGAAGCCGGTGGAAAAGTAACAGACCTAGAGGGTAATGAGCAAAGATATGACCAAAGGATCAATGGTGCGATTATGACTAATGGGCTCATCCATGACAAATTAGTGGAAATTGTAGGACAAGTGAGATGAGGATAATTGGAATTGACCCTGGCACAGGAATACTAGGTTTTGGTGTTATCGAAATAAAGCGAGACAATGTTGTGCTGCTGGATGCCGGAGTGATTACAACTCCAGCTCATACACCGCTAGAGGAGCGCCTAGAAGAAATTCATAATAGCTTGTCAGATATAATTTCCGAGAATCAGCCACATGCTATGTCCATAGAAAAGCTATTTTTTAATAGAAATGTTACAACCGCCATGAGTGTTTCGCACGCTCGCGGTGTGGCGATGTTGGCTGGTCAAAAAGCAGGGCTAACCATACATGAGTACACGCCACTAGAGATAAAAATGGCAATTACTAGCTATGGAAAAGCTGATAAAAAGCAGGTGCAGGAAATGGTACGGATATTGCTAAAATTAAAACATATCCCAAAACCAGATGACGCAGCTGACGCATTGGCGGCTGCTCTGACTCATGCACAAAGTATGAGATAATAAATTATATGATTGCGACATTAACTGGCGTTGTGAGCGAAAAACTTGAAGAACTAGTAGTTATTGATGTTGGTGGAGTCGGTTACGGGCTGTTTGTTTGTTTAGAAGATTATGGAAAACTAACAGTTGGAAAAGATGCAAAACTATATATATATGAAAATGTTCGCGAGCAATCTTATGACTTGTTTGGCTTTACTAAAATTGATACAAAGAAATTGTTTGAACAGTTGCTGAGTGTAAAAAATGTTGGTCCAAAAGTGTCACTAGCAATTTTGGATATCGGCAGTAGTGATAACGTACGAGCTGCAATCGCCAGCGGTGACGTAAAGAGACTACAAACTGCAAAAGGCGTTGGCAAGCGTGCAGCAGAACAGATAGTAGTTGAGTTGCGTGATAAAGTAGGCGAATTGGTCGGCGCAAATGCTGAAAATGTGGTTGGTAGAGCAGGTGTTAATCAGACCGACGAGGCAGCCCAGGCGTTGGTAGCGCTAGGTTACACAGAAGCTGACGCACTAACAGCTCTAACAAACGTTGATAAGAATTTACCACTAGAGCAGCGGATAAAAGAGGCATTGAGAGGCTAATATGGCAGTTGAACGAATAGTAATGGATCCGGCCAAGAGCGACGATCATATACCAGAAGAGTTTGAAATAAAACTACGACCACATGATTTTACAAATTATATCGGACAAGACCGTCTAAAGAAAAATTTGAAACTAGCAATTGCCGCTGCTAAAAAGCGTGGTGAACCATTAGACCATATATTGCTGTATGGTCCGCCAGGACTAGGTAAAACAACAATGGCATCTGTAATAGCCAATGAAATGGGTGCACAAGTTCGTATAACATCTGGTCCAGCGATTGAACGAGCCGGTGATTTAGCCAGTCTGCTAACTAGTTTGCAAGACGGAGACATACTATTTATTGATGAAATTCATCGCTTGCATCGAACTGTCGAAGAAGTTTTGTATAGTGCAATGGAAGATTTCAAACTAGATATTATGTTAGGCAAAGGCCCGAGCGCTAAAAGTTTACGCCTGGATGTGCCTAAATTTACATTAATCGGCGCTACAACCAGAACAGGTGCGTTAGCTGCGCCGCTACGTGATAGGTTCGGTCATATACACCGATTAGAATTCTACAAAACAGATGAAATCGCCAAAATCATGCAACGTACAGCTGGTATATTAGATATCAAAATTGACCAAAAAGGTTCTGACTTGTTAGCCCGGAGAGCTCGCCTAACACCTAGAATTGCCAACCGAATACTAAAGCGTGTCAGGGATTATGCCGATGTGAATGGCGATGGAATAATTGATACAGCAATCAGTCACAAAGCTTTGGATTTGTTAGAGATTGATGAATTAGGACTTGATCCAGTCGACAGAATGTTGTTGGATGCAATAATCGAGAATCATAAAGGTGGTCCAGTTGGAGTTGAGACATTGGCAGCGTTAACTAGCGAAGAGCGTGGAACGATAGAAGATTTTATAGAACCGTATTTGTTGCAGATTGGGTTATTGGAACGTACGCCGCGGGGTAGAAAAGTGACACCAAAGGCCTATAGACACCTAAATAAGAATCTACCAAAAGATAATGATAATCAAACTAAACTGATATAATTCTAAATATGAATGAGGATGAAAAACCAGTAGCATACGATACGCAAGGACGACCATTGTACTATCGCGCTGAACCAAAAGTAGAAACAAACAATATTCAAAATGTTCATGTGGTTAAAGATAATCCAACCACAATACATATATCAGAAGAAATAGCTCAGAAACATATAGCTTCAAAGAAACAATATCCCAGCCTCAACCTTAGTGAAGGTGAATATGTAATAACTTCTGTAAAGCGTCATCCGCTGGGACTCATAACAATCTGGTTGTCCGCGATTGGGGTTTCAATTGTTATATTGATTATGCCGATGGTATTTCAAAGTAGTGGGTTAGTTGTTGCATCACAGGCAAAGTTATTTGGTTCGCTAATACTAATAGCACTGTTGGTATTTGTAGTGTTGATTGCTGCAGTTGCTACGATGGTGTACCAGTATAACAAGTTCTATATCACAAACGAAAGCGTGATACAGCATATCCAAACAACTCTGTTTTCGCAAAACGATCAAATAGTCAGCCTAGGTAATATCGAGGATGCAAGCTACAGGCAAGTTGGACTGCTGCAGACTATATTTGGATACGGAGCAATCCGCCTATCAACCCAAGGAGATGAAACGACATATAAATTTACATGGGTTAGTAGCCCAAAGAAACAGGTTGATTTGCTGAATAACACTGTTGAGGCATTTAAAAACGGACGACCAATAGAAAGTTAGTCAGAGCTTTTTTTGTAGACTGCTTCTTTTTCTAGATTGATTCTAATCTCGAAACCTTTACAACTATTGCCGTCACAATCTAGCCCTTTGTAATGCAAAGTATATTTAGGGTCACTACCTACAAGGTCAAATGATTTAGGATCAACATAAGGCAATGTAGCTTTATCTATGCTGGCTGGATAAGAGCCTTTTTGGGTGAAGTAGCCATTTTTGAGGCCATAGTAAATTGAATTTGTAAATGTTTTGCGCTGCTGATCACGTGACGATGCATCGATGTTATTCTTTTGTATCAAAACAAGCGTACCCACCAAAAATACGAGTACAACTGCCGAAATGAGTTCGATAACTGTGAAGCCGGAAGTTCGTTTCATTCCTACTAGTATAGTATAATTAGGATATAAAATATAGGGAGAATGTATGGCAGACAAGGCTAAAAAAACTGATACTAAAGGGGTGGCAAAAGTAAACGAAGGCAAGATGAAAGCTCTGGGTTTGGCCGTTGATCAAATCACCAAAGAATTTGGTGAAGGATCAATAATGAAGCTAGGTGAAGGTCATCGCGCAAATGTTGAGCTCATTCCTGGTGGAAGTTTGAGCCTGGATCTCGCACTAGGTGGCGGCTATCCAAAAGGTCGTGTGATTGAAATATATGGCCCTGAAAGTTCAGGAAAAACTACCCTAACCTTGCATGCAATTGCTGAAATACAAAAACAAGGTGGTACAGCTGCATTTATCGATGCTGAGCATGCCCTAGACCCTAGCTACGCCCGAAAATTAGGCGTTGATACAGATAACCTACTAGTCTCGCAGCCTGACAATGGTGAACAAGCTCTAGAAATTGCCGAAACACTAGTACGCTCAAATGCTGTAGATTTAATTGTCGTAGATAGTGTTGCTGCACTAGTACCACAAGCTGAAATTGATGGCGACATGGGTGATTCACACATGGGACTACAGGCCCGTTTAATGAGTCAGGCCCTACGTAAATTAACTGGTGTTATAGCAAAGTCAAAGACTACA
>JAUSMW010000190.1 GCA_030645815.1 Candidatus Saccharimonadota bacterium | reverse complement strand
CCTCAAAAACGGCGAAACACAGCGCAGCGTATGGGGTTTGAATGTCGCGGCACGGGTCGGTCCTGGTGAGAACAATGACCCCACCGGCAAGCACGCGGCAGATGACCATTGTGGTATCGAAATGGATCTCATCAACGAATTTCAGGATGCCCCAGAAGATGTGAACGCACCGGGCCATAGTTATGGCTACTGGGCACAGTCTACAAGCGCTACAAATCGCAAGAACGGTACGGCATTTTTTGGTAGCGACACTGGCAACGGCTGGATCAATGGAAGTTACATTGATGCCCGTGTATATGGTTGGCTAGGGTACCACAAGACCCGTGTCAACCAACCAAAGGCACGTGGCTATCATATTGAAACTCAGTGGGCTGATGAGTCCGGCACAGTGTTGGAATTGGCCGTTGCCGATGTTGTGAAATTCCGGGTGTCGGGTGCGCTGGGAATGGAGTCCGGTACGCATCTTTGGATCAACGGTATGCTAAAGATGCTTGAATACGGCCCACCAGATAGCGATGGCCCCGGATATAGGACTTTGCGGGTGACAAATTGAAGCTACGCCTCTTTAGAATTTTAGTCGCTTTAATCATTGTCAAGAATCACATTTGTCGGAATCTAAAACATCAAGGATGATATGAAATTTGAACAAACTCCAGTAAGTCGAACTTTTACACCTAGTGAAGCGACAAACTATATCTCCGCGCTGCGAGATTCAACAAATGAGCATTGGCGATTGCCTAACATCAAGGAACTTGAGACTCTACTTGACTACACTAGAATCAACCCTGCTGTGGACACTAGTGTATATCCGTCAGTACCGTTGGGTAAATTTTGGAGCAAAACTCCTGATACTAGTGGGGGATTTTGGACAATTGATACCATGTCGGGTATGCCAAGCACTGAGCCTAGTACGGCCAAGTGTTTTGTATGGGCAGTACTAGGTGTGGAACAATCATTGCATGACTATGTGGTGAATGTCGACGATACCGTTACTGACCGAATGACTGGTTTAACGTGGAAACGCTCGCATGAAATGCCTACTGGCCAGGATAAGCCAGATGAATGGGAAACACGCACAAACCGCCTGACTCGTGAACAAGCATTGGCATTATGCGTGGGAGGTTGGAGACTGCCGGAAGTTTGGGAGTTACGAGGCATTATTGACGAATCGCGCTACACCCCGGCGCTGGATACCAGCGTTTTCACAAAGACGCCATTTCATGCAAACTTTCTGACTGCAACACCAGCATTAGACGCCTACCAAAACGCTGGAATGTATTGGGAAGTAAGCGGAGATGTGGGGGGTTCACTACCGAGCGAAGGCCATCGTAAGGGGTACGTCCGTTTAGTGCGAGGTACTGGTGCTACACCAGTACCTACACCAGTACCTACACCAGTACCTACTCCTACGCCAACACCTGTACCTACACCAGTACCTACTCTTGCGCCAATAGTACCGACGCCAGTACCAACACCTGTTACATCAAATATAGCATTTTCACCTAGTGAGTACCAGGCCTTAATGATTCAGGTACAGAACCTTGCTAGTACACTAGCCGCGAAACTTTAATAGAAAGATAATATGGAAGAATATTTTGACCCTAAGCCGTATAAACTAGAGGCAAACTTTGAAGATACGTTGTCTACTAGCATGCAAGCAAAACTAGATAACTTATCAGAGGTACTATCTAAGTCTGAACCTAAGGTGTATAAATATTATTGGTCTGATCAAGTCGTAAATGACTTCATCAAATATAATAAAACTATTGGAGTTACAGTACTGGACGCCAGAGAAAGTTTAGATAGAGAAAAAGATAGAAAGTTGGAAAATAAAAGGTATATTCCTTTCTATGAACATGACCTCGATTGGTGGATGGCGGAACTAAATAAGGATTATGGTATTAGGTTAGGGTAATTAACT
>JAUSMW010000187.1 GCA_030645815.1 Candidatus Saccharimonadota bacterium | reverse complement strand
GTTATTGCAGCAAGATCAATTGTTCCATAATCTGCTCCTCCACCATTCTCAAGGAGGCGGAAACTATCAACACTGGTTGCTTGTCCTGTATTAGATACTGTAAAGCGGGTAACTCCTGAAGAGCTGGCTGTTAATATATCTCCACTGTTTTCTTGATTAACAACAAGTGCTGCATTCCCACCAATACCTCCACTGATTGAAAGGGGAGCGGGGGTAGTGGCTGAGCCTATAAATACTCCTGTTTGGTCATCTGATGAGAGGTATATGTCTCCTGTTCCGTTTGGAGTAAGAGTAATATTTGAATTACCTCCTGATGTAGTGATAGTTGATCCCGTGATTGATAAGTTGTTGGTTCCAAAATCAAGGGTTCCTACATTGTTGATATTGTTGGTTGCAGCACTAATTGCTCCCCCGAGGGTAAAGGCATTGATTGTGAGTGTATTTGTAGAAGAGATAACAGGAGCAGAACCCGTGAAGGCTAGTGAGTTATCAGAAAGCTGAACAACTCCTGAACCTGAATCAAGAACAATGTTTCCTGTTGATGTGGATCCTATGGAAAGGGTTTGCGCGTTGGTAGTACCCAAAATACCATCTCCTGTGAAATAAGAAGCATTGTCTCCGGAATTGGCCGAAATAGTTGCAACCGGAGTACCTGCTGCAATATTAAGAACTGCAAATTTTGCACTAGTAGTTGCGGTTCCACCAACTGCAAAGTCGTAAGTACCATTTATAGGAGAAACCAAATTGCTATTAAGCTGCCAGTAATTCGTACCAAGGGCATATCCGCAGCTTAAAGAATTCTGCAGACAAATTGTTCCGGACTCATCCCCAAAAGTAACAGACCGGGCAGTAGTTGCAGCACTTGTAAGAGTAATTGGCGTTGCCTGACTTCCGTAGAACAAAATATCTCCATCATTTTGCAAGGTAAATACGGTCGTACCTGAGGATGATGCGGACAAAACATCACCGTTATTTGTCTGATTGACAATAAGAGTTGCATTTCCTCCAATTCCACCCGATATCGAAAGCGGGGCAGGAGTAGTTGCGTTACCGACAAATACCGAACTGTTAAAATCTCCCGCAAGAATAAGATTGCCTGTGCCATTAGGTGAAAGAGTTAAATTATCATCAGACTCTGTTCCGATGGAAGCGGCAGAACCTGCTCCGAGATTAAATGTAGTAGCGCTTACACCTAATGTTGCAGCACTCGTAATAGTTGTCAGACCCGTTGCCGTAACGGTTGTATCGGATGCGGAAAATACAATTGTGTTATTTCCGGAATCAAAAGTCAGTGAATTTGCACCGCCTGAAGAAATTGTCCCGGCACCGACAAAAGCCAATGAGTCAATATCAAGAACAGTTCCATCAATTGAAAGGCTTCCCAAATTCCCATCGTCATCAATAGTAATTGATCCTGTTCCTGCAGCTACATCAAACTCTGTAAAGTTAATTGCAGTTGCTCCACCGTTAATTGAGGTAAGAGAAGTTCCATTTAGAATAGTTGTTCCGTTAAGATTTACTGTCTCGCTGTTTGCGTTTAATGCACTTCCACCTTGACCATTTAAAGGAGAGAGAGTAATAATTCCCGTTGTGCTCCCACCAATTGTTAAAGTGTTATTAAGAAGAGATTGAATGGTTGAATTTGCAGCATCAAGAACAAGTCCATTGTTGTTAGTAGTGGCACTAAGGGTTGCAGTTGGAGCTCCATTTGCAATGCCAGTAATTGCAAATTGAGCGCTGGTTGTTGCATTTCCTCCAATTGCAAAATCAACAGTTGAGTTGTTGGGATATATGAGTCCGTTTGATTGATTCCAGAATGCATCTATGTTCCCTTGGTTACTGGTGATTGTTATTCCTCCTGCAGAGTTAGTGATAGTAATGCCACTTCCTTGAGTAAGAGTTGAGAGGGTAAATCCTGATCCATCCCCAATGAGTAATTGTCCATTTGTTGCAGAATCTGTATCAAGTCCTGTTCCTCCATTGGTTGTTGAGAGAATTGAGGCACCAACTGTATTTAACTGAGAGAGATCAATTGAACCGTAAGAGATAACTCCTGATCCATCAGATCTTAATACTTGATTGTTTCCTGCAGTTGTCCATGAAGGAACACCTGTGGCATTGGTGATAAGGGTTGCATTGTTGGCAGTTGCAAGAGAGGCAAGAGTATCTGCTGTGGTTGTGTAGAGAAGAGTATTTGTACCACCAAATGTTGTTGCTCCTGTTCCACCATAGCTTACAGGGAGAGTACCTGAAGTAAGTCTTCCTGTGGCATCACTTTGTATTGCTCCTGCACCGTATCCTGAAAGAATAACTCCGGTGTTTGAACCGTTTCTTCCTGAGATGATAACATCTCCGGTTGTTGTGCCACCAAGTGTAAGCGGGTTATTTCGCAAGGACTGAAGTGAAGAATTAGCTGTATTTATAACAATACCATTGTTGTTTGTTGTTGCTGAGAACGTGGCAATTGGATTACCGTTTGCTATATTTATAATTCCAAACGAAGCTGAGGAAGTAGCCGATCCCCCCAGCAAGAAGTCATCAGTAAGATAAAGTGGAGCAATTGCTCCTTCGGCTCTTTGCCAGAAATTGATAACAGATGTTTCAACCCATGAAGGAAGACCCCCCACAACTGAAAGAACTGCGCCCTGAGCCCCGATCGGAAGAGTCGATAATGTATTTGAACCGTTACCGTAAACAACATCACCCGGGTTATAAGTTGTCAGCCCGGTTCCTCCATTTCCAACAGGAAGCGTTCCTGTTACATCTCCGGATGCTAGATTTACAGCAGACGAAGTTAACCTCCCTATACTATCTGAATGTAAAATGCCAGTTCCGTATCCTGAGAGAATAACTCCATTACCTGCAGCATTCCTTCCTGAAAGGTAAATATCCCCTGTGGTGTTTCCTCCTATTGTCAAACTATTGTTTCGAAGAGATTGTATTCTTGCATTCGCTGCATCAAGAGAGAGACCATTACTGTTGGTTGATGCAGAAAGAGTAGCAACCGGTGTTCCGGCAGCAACGTTAGTTACTGCAAATGCAGCAGATACTGTTGAAGAGCC
>JAUSMW010000184.1 GCA_030645815.1 Candidatus Saccharimonadota bacterium | reverse complement strand
CGCATTTTCAAAAGCCCTATCGGTCAGCATTGATAGTGCTGAAACATTGGTAAAGACTTTTGAAGGTTATGAGAAAAATTCATCTTGCCCTCCTTCAAATATGAATCGAGTAAATGGCTCGGCAGTAGTGCAAGCCCTGATTGATTCAGTGAAATTGGCCAATGAAACCAATCTTGGTGATCGGATAAAAAATTTCCCAAAGTATGAGACGGCAATGGAGGGGCTTGGAAGTATTCAAGAACTCCAGGAAAATGTTAGCAATGCCCTTGGCGATCCTGAAAGAAGTAAGCAAGCTAAGGTTTGGAAAACTTCTTTACAATCTCTCCAGCAGAAACATTATCCAAAGTTGCGTAAAATGTGGGCAGATGAAATGAGGAGTAAACTTTGGAAAAACGACATTGAAGTAAATCTGCGTGGAACAACCCTTGAATTTGTCGGCGGAACTTTTGCTGCAAACGCAAATATTGATGATATGCAAAAGGAAATATCTAGCCTGTTGACACAGTTTCGGTTTAAAAGAGTTAATTATAAATGGTATTCTGGAGCAGATGAATACCAGTATTATAAGATTGACAGCCCAAATGATACGGAATTGTAGGCCTCTTGTTGTTTTATATCGCCCATCCGTCTCCAGGCAAATAGTTGCCAACAGACCCAAGTATCTTCACTTTTTTAAAAATATTAAAGGCCTCAAAATGAAAAAACTATCTCGCACAATCTTTCTGGTTTCCCTTTTTTCGGCGGCTTTATTTGCCCAACAACAAGACAGCACAAGACTATAAAAAGGCACAAGCCAAGGGTAAGTGAACCACAAATGATTGGATGATTCCAAAGTATTTAACTTTAAAAACAGCACGCAAACATGAAAAACATCATATTAGCAACGTTTATGCTCCTATCAGCGGGAGCCAATGCACAGTACATCGGTAAAAACCACGGTCAAATAATGGCTGACTTTGGTAATTACAAGTTGGGTGTGGTCGGGAAGTCGTACATGACACTGACAAACGGGGATTTGGACGCTATTTTCAGCTTTGATTCAACTGGTTTGTGTGACCTATTCAGTATAGAGTACCAATACGGCGACTGGATTAAAAAAGAAATGTCTTTGGTTGCGTCAAAGGAGGGTTATAAGTTTGAAGGCAAAATGCAAAAGTACACAAGCCACAGAGAAGAAAAGGTTGATGTTTCAACTTATACTTTGAACGGGGTTAAGTGGGACTTTTATGACGCAGATTTGCAGGGTAGCAGGTTGTCAGATATTCGTTACCTGAAGGGATCAAGAGTAGTTAAACCATACGAAAGCCCGAAAAAATGAAAAACATCATATTAGCGGCGTTTATGCTCCTATCGTTCGTAGCAAGCGCACAGAATATCGGGCAAACAAAGGCATACATTGTGAGCGACTTGAATTTATGCAAGGTTTTGATAAATGAACCGAAGTACATTGTATTTGAGTGCGGTACGTCAACGGCGGGATACTATTTTGACAGCGATGGTCTTTGCGATGAAAGCATAGTCAAAATGACGCTGAGCGACTGGAACGACCTAAAAAAAACCGTTATTTCTGAGCGGTGTCCGTTGCTATACTGCGGCTTGGGATATTCAATTTTTGAAAATAACAATACCGATATTTGGGCATACCGCGTTGGAGAAACTTTGTATACATTCTATGAAGGAGATTTTTACGGCAACAATAAGTACACTCACGGCTCACTAAGAATAACAAAAAAATGAGCGAACCAAAATACTCACGCGGCAAAAATCCTGCAAGCCGCCGTCCGCCTTCAGACCGGAGGCTTTTCTGCCGTTGTTGGCGTCCACGCTAGGGCTGTACGGAATGTTTGATTTAGCGGCGTATTGGGTAATCCAGTTTTTGGGGGTCACCTCCACATAGGGTGACAATGTCTTTAATAAGGCTGAATTCGAGTTCATTGACAAATTGGAGTTTGACGATTTTATATCCAGGGAGTTCATTGACATGGCGGTAAACGAGGATAAGCATGGAAGCAATCATAGTGAGATAAAACATCACCTTAATGCCATTTTCATTTCGAGATATGAGGTGCGAGAAATTCATTTCTTGTTTCAAGAAGCGGAAGAACACCTCAATATCCCAACGTTTTCGATAGATTTCAGTAATTTCGAGTGCCGTGCATTCAAAAATATTGGTCAAAAAATACAGAATCTTTCCAGTGTTTCGGTTCGTGGCGATGATAAGCCTAAAGGGTTGCTTTACTTTGGTGTTAGTGGTGAAAAGGTAGACTTTCAGGTCTTGTTGAATGTCCAGGGTTTCAGTTTGAGGGAATACGGTGCTTAGTACCTCTATAGTTTCATAACGCAGGCGCTCATCCAATCTGGTGACAAACTTTACGTTTTCTTCGCAAAGCAGGACAAAGGTTTTCCGGCCCCGCAGTCCCCGATCGAAGACGGTAATGCCCTCGTAGGGAGCTCTTTGATTTAAAATCGTTTCTGACAGCGCCAGATTTTCATTTAAGTAATTTTGTTCCAAGTAACAGTCAACTTGATGGGGCAATAGGCCGTCAAAGCCGACCGTGAACTTCACTTGCTTGCGACCATTGTCTCTTTTGCTTGAGCCTGTTCTACTATCATTCGACATGCCAACATGCAACAATCGGCTGGACAAACTGACGATCGTGCTGTCAAATCGCTTGATTTTTTGACCCTGTGCGCTGTGTGCCACATATTTCCTTCCCAACTCGCTGACCACATACTCATAGATTTTTTCAAAAAAACTTACCTCAACGTGAGCAAGTCTATCTGAAATACTTGAATGCCTAGTTTTGGATTGTAGCGGCATATCGGCCAGAAATTGAAAAGAACGGCTATTGAAAAACGCTTCTATGACCCGTGAACTCACCCGATCTGACTTGATCACACTGTATAACAGCAATTTAAACAAAACATGCCCTTTCAACTTTTTGACGCTATGGTCCACCTCAGTGGATACCGCAAATTCGTGCAATTTTGACTCGGGTATGAGATGCAGTAATTCTTCAACTCCAATTTTTTGTGTCATATGATCTAGCTTTGACAGCAAAAATCATAAAAAACAAACATTCCGTACAGCCCTAGCGAGGACGCCAACAACGGAAGGGG
>JAUSMW010000134.1 GCA_030645815.1 Candidatus Saccharimonadota bacterium | reverse complement strand
TCTTTAATTTGTTCCGATTTAACAGATGTTTTTGCCAAGGAAGAAACCTTTTAGTAGATGTACGTTACTAAAATCAAATCATCTGCAAGAGGAGCAGTGAGCATGGTGATCGTTGCACCGGTAATGGTGTAATCATTACCGGCTCCGGCGTTTTGTAATACACCATTCAAGAAAACCATTTCATCACCGGCTGTCGGAGTATGTGCTAAGGTATAGGCGGTATTACTTCCGTTCATTAAACCGGAAGGGGTTTCACGAACGACATAATTTGCAGCAGTCAATTTTGTATTGATCTGTGTCTGGATCGAGGAGGTAACTCCACTCAAATATCCCAATACCGTTGAGCTAATTGAAGAAACAGCAACTTTTCCGGAACCGTCTGAGATTAATGCAAAATTAAGACCTAAATTCGATGTAAGAATTGTGGTAGCACCTCCGGTAATAGCATTTTGCTTTCCGTTAAAAGTATTCCAATCGGTAGAACTGAGATAACCACTCACCGAAGTAGTTGCAGCTTTCACTTGAATAGTCAATCCACTTCCGATTATTGCACCGGTTCCGCCGGTAATAGTTAATACCGAACTAGTTGCTTCACTAAGATTACCTTTTGTTAAAGTCCCTTCCTTAGCATTTATCTGTGTTTGGATCGCACTTGTAACACCGACCAAATAATTAAGTTCAACTGCGCTCGTTGTAGCTGCTGCAACTTTACCGCTTGCATCCGAAACAAGTGCTTTGCTTATGGTTAAATTAGAAGCAGTGATCGTTGTGGCTGCGCCGGTGATCGCAGCTTGCTTATTGTTGAACGTGTTCCAATCAGCAGTTGATAAATAACCACTGACTGTAGATGAAGCAGCTTTAACTTGGATCGATAAACCGGTTCCAATAACAGCGCCGGTTCCTCCGGTGATGGTTAAAACGGCTGAAGTAGCTTCGGTTAAATTACCTTTGGTTAATGTTGCTTCTTTAGCGTTCAACTGAGTTTGGATCAATGAAGTTACTCCGTTCAAATAACTGAACTCGGTATTATCAACTACACCTCCGCCGATCTTAACAGCATCAATACCAGTTGGTAAATCAGTTGCAGCAAGAGATGTTCCGGCGGTAACTCTTCCGTATGTGTCAACGGTAACTTTCGTATAAGTACCAGGAGTACAAACACCACTCGCAAGGCTGATCGTATTTCCACTTTTAGAAATACCAGTTCCGGCAATAACTTGACCGGCGCCGGAAAACTGAACAAAGTCAATCGAAGAAGCGATATCATCAACGAGATCACCAACA
>JAUSMW010000172.1 GCA_030645815.1 Candidatus Saccharimonadota bacterium | reverse complement strand
AATCAATCTTAAGCGCATTACCGACAACTGTTGTGCCAGTAGCAGTTGTATCAAGTTGTTGAAGTAGTAAAAGATTTTCAGTGTTGAGATCAGTTGGAGTGGCATTATTCAATGCGTTATTAATCACCACACCACTGTCAGTGCCAGCCGAAGTTCCGTTATTGGTGAAGTTAAAGCTGAAGAAAGAAGCATTGGCATCCATACTAGCCCAGTCCATAGTTTGGACGGTGGAACCAAAAGCTATTGCCCCAGCTCCACCTGGATTGCCAATTGTATCCCAGTTAGCCCCACCACCCCCACAACCAGTACAGGAAGCCACTGTTAGGGCACCAGCTTTGGTAACTGACCAAGTTGAAGAAGTGCCAAGAACATCAAATCCCGTTCCGGAATTGGAGATTGCCAGGACGGCTCCAGATGCACTCGTGTCATTTTGTGCAAGACTCAATATATTTGAAGTGTCAGTTGCGTGACTAAAATAACCAGCCCAGCTATTTGAAAAAGATGCAACAGCACCGGTTACATTGAGAGTTGCAGCAGATTGTACAGTTGTTCTAGCAAGATTTAAAAAATTACCGCTGATGGTATTTGTACCAAAACCAGAACTAAAAAACCCATTGGCACGTATGAGATTACCGCTAACAGTTTGCGAAGAAAGATCCTGTGATGATTGGTTCAACTGAATATCTAATATATTACCCGAGGTTAAAGTTACGCCGTCCTGATCTAGCAATACTTCCGAACCGGAAGTGAGGTTGGGTGCTTCTACTAGTAGGCCGTAATTAGAAGTAGTAATTCCTGTGTTAATAGTTGTTTGTGTAGCAACCGATGTACTTCCAAGGATGATATATTTAGCGTTCGAACCACCACCAATGAACACACTTCCAGTTGTTCCAGAATCAAGGGTAGCAGCATTTGCACCGGTTGATTTAAGAGTTAGTGTTGTTCCACCGGTGATTGATAAAGCTCCGGTGTTGGTTAAGGTAGTTGTAGTTCCAAAATTAATTGTTCCATCAACAGCGTTGCTAATCGTCTCCCCATTTTGCAGCAGGATTTCTTGGGTAAAGCTCCCAGCCCCGCCTTTGAAAAATCTAAGACCGTTGGTGATCGTTCCACCAGTGGCATTGTTGGAAGAAATTAAGATTCCTTCGCTAACTGTAGAGTCATCGAGATTTTGGAGCTGAAGTAGTCTTTCTGTAGTACCGCTGGCGGTATCGCTGTTGGTTATTAGCATGATTATGTCACTTGCTGCAGTACCGTTGTTGAGGTAGTTGATCCTTTGGGCCGCTTTGCCAGTAGCAGAACCGGAATAGGTAACATCAACGGTTAAATCATCCGCTGCTGTAGTACTGTTTATTGTAATGGTAGTGTCGCCAGCTCCGGTGACATTGAATGCCGAGTTGGAAATAATATTGTCCCAGCCAGTGCCAATATTGATGGCGGTTGCGGTGCCACTGCCGGTTTTTGACTCAGTACCAATATTAATGGCATTAACACTGGCGTTGGTAGTTGAAACATTTTGGAAATTAAAACCATTGATTGTTCCGCCGGTTGGACTCCCAACCGAGACATTGTAAGCATTGGCAGTGCCGGCAGATATTATTCCCAAGGTTGAAAGGAAGGCGTTCTGAACTCCAGCAACACTTAAAGTTCCAGTTGTTCCGGAGATTCCAGTAATCGTTGGAGTAGAGGAACTAACTGCTGGAGTGGTGACGAGTAAGCCATTAGAAGCAGTGGTAGTTGAAGTGTTTTGGAAAGAGTAGAGATTGCTGCCAGCACTTGCAGCGGTGGAGGTGTCAGCTAGGTCTTTTGCTAAGTAGCCACCTCCAGTTCCTGTAATAGCACCATTACAACTTAGCGCGCCAGCTGTTGTAATAGAACAACCTGACGAACCAAAACCGCCGGCAAACCGAATGTCTCCAGAAGCGATTGAGCCAATAGAAATGATTCCCGTGCCATTAGTATCAATTGACAGGTTAGAGCTTGCAGATGAAGTAGTAATGGTTGGAATCGCATTTGAAAGCACTAAGGTACTGGCAGTAGTGGTTCCAGCGGTGGAGACGGAAAAGTTAGAAAAACTAATTAAGTTCGTTCCCGCTGTAGTTCCTGAAAGAATTGTATCCCAACCACTGCCGATGTTGAGGGCTGTTTTAGTGGTAGCTAAACCATTGGAAGCACCAATATTGATTCCGTAACTTGTGGTAGTGCCAGTTCCTCCCTGGTCAGTGATGTTGACCCCATTTGCAGTTGCTGGTACACTTCCGGACCAAGTGGGTGTCAAGATTTCAACCCCCGAGGAGACATTAATTGCTCCTGCTGCAGTTGAGGTAACTTGAAATGCTGCTCCGTCTAGGCTATTCACAGTCTTTGTCGAGCTTTGAGTTCCAGTTAGCAACGCGCCCGAAGTTCTTGTCGAGCCGGCACTGATCCCAGAACCTGAATAAATTGAAGTTGCACTCAATCCGTAGTTTATACTACCAAGAACCGAACCAGTATAAGTTATTGAACTGGTGACTGCTGATTGTCCTGAAGTTGTAGTTGAAGTTGTCCAGCTCAAAAGACCTGTTCCAGAAACGTTACTAAGGTT
>JAUSMW010000133.1 GCA_030645815.1 Candidatus Saccharimonadota bacterium | reverse complement strand
AGCCGCTGCCAACAAAGAGTGAAGAGGTTAAAGTATCAGAAACCTGAGCGTCAGTTAAACCAGTTCCAACTGAACTTGCTGGAAGAGTTCCCGTGACTTCACTAGCAAGATCAATTGAGGACCCAAGCAAAGAGACATTGGCAGAGAGCCTGGCATCATTAATGGTTCCACTGGTAATTTGGGTACCAGAAATTGCAATCGAAGTACTTCCAGCTGCCGTTAGCCGACCTTTAGCATCGACCGAAAAGGTAGAAACATAAGAAGCATTAGTTGGGTAGGATCCGGCACTTACGGCAGTATTGGCCAAGGAAAGGTTAACTTGAGTAGCACCACCAGTTGCAACAGCAATGTCTGCAGTCACAAAGTTTAATTCACTTGCAGTTTGAAAGTTAACGTTATCCTTTTTAATTTGCTGTGGAGAAGAACCACCCAGTTGATCAGTTCCACAGGTCAAAGAACCATTAATTGCCTGAATAAATTCATTCAAACCACAAGAACCAGCGTTTAGATAAGCAACCCCAATTTGTGAAGCTTGCCAAACTCCAGAAGTAAGTGTTCCAACTTTATTGATTGAGCTTTGCCCAGAGTAGGTGCTGGCAATATCTACTTGACTACCTGTAACCGTGATTCGATTTGCTGTTCCGGTTGGGGCACCAACTGTTGCGACGGAAAGAGTTGGGTTTTGCGGATCTCCAGAAAATGTTACATTTGGACCTGGTGTGATACTGTAAATAATATTACTGGCGGTCACTTTACCCGTGCCGGCATCAATGTTGGTATTGTTAGTGGTAATACCGCCGCCGGCAACTAACTTTGCTTTTATGTTGGTTGGAACATTAATTGAGAAAAGTCCTTCTTCGGCAGTACTACCTAGAGTTGCGCCAGTAATACTTAGTGAGGGTAAAGAGTTTTTGTCGATATCAGCTATATGCCTACTGCTATCTTTTGATGTATTTTGATAGCTTAGCCAAGTTGTTACTCCAGAAATAACTAACACCAGAAAAGCCCCGATTACACCAGTTGCAACTAGAAACTTTGCGGTTGGGGTTTTTACACCACGAAAGTACTTGAACCGATCAAGGCTTGAGAC
>JAUSMW010000157.1 GCA_030645815.1 Candidatus Saccharimonadota bacterium | reverse complement strand
ACTCATCATGTTATTAATTCCACTAATTGTCGTTGTCTTGGTATTTCTTTTTGCGGGGACTCTAAATGGCGATAAGCTAATTTATCTTGGCTTGGGAGGCAGCGCTTATCTGTTGTTTGTCAATGCAATATTTTTAACGGTCTGGATCGAACAATATCTTGATGTTTGTATTATCACGACTGATCGTTTGGTGCATATTCGTCAAATCGGGTTGTTTAATCGGAGGGTGGCAGAGTTAAGTATGACTCGGGTTCAAGATGTTTCGGCGCAAATGCGCGGTTATCTGCAAAGCATTTTGCAATTTGGTACGGTGGTTGTCGAAACTGCCGGAGGAGCTCCCGATTTTGTGATTCGCAATGTCTCTAAGCCACATGTTGTCGCGAATACAATTTTGATGATCCATGATCGAACTCAGACAACGCCAGTTTATGAGTCTGTGCCACAGACATCGGGTATAATACAACAAACGATTGAACAACATACTCCAAATGTTGCTCCGCCTCACGATTATCAGCGAAAGCATCTTCAGGAAGATTTATTATCTCAGGCATTCGAGGCTCAGGAGGATGATCTTGAAGAAGAGCAAAAAAAACAACCTGTCGAACCTCAAGTTATTCAGCAGAGCGTGCCAAACCGCTTGCCACCAAAACGACAAATCGTTAGCGAGGTGGAAGGAGAGCTAGTTGAGGGGCAGGATATTTCTATCGATACGATTTAGATTGTTTGCCGTACTTGTCTTTGTGCTGGCTGTCATTTTTTGCGCATATCCCGCAGCTGTCAAAGCCTCGGCAGGCCCAGTAGTTTTTAGTGAGATAAATTGGGCCGGCTCAAAAAGCTCAACTGCCGACGAATGGCTTGAGTTAATTAATGTCAGCAATGCCGTAATTGATCTAACCAACTGGTCGGTTTGGAATACTGTCAGTGAGCCCAAACAACTTGTTGTGATATCGGCTGGCACAATATCGCCAAATGGTACATTTTTGATTGCTAACAATGGCCCAGATTATCAATTCTCATTGGGTAGTTCGACTTTGGCCGCAATACCGGATGTGATTGATAGTTCGATTAGTTTGAGTAATTCTGCGCTTAAGCTTGAACTGCGGGATTCAG
>JAUSMW010000139.1 GCA_030645815.1 Candidatus Saccharimonadota bacterium | reverse complement strand
TGACCAATGCGATTGGTTTTATATTTATGATCAGTCTTGCACGCCGACGACTGGTGATAGCGAATGTTGGGATCTAGGGAAAGTAACCACCTGTCAAGGAACTTGTAATTCAACACCGAAAGTAGTCGGAACGACTTGTAGTGTTGATGGACTTGCTTCAACTTTGCCTTACACAGGAAAATGTGACGGAGCGGGTAATTGTAGTATTTGCAATAGTCTTTATATTAATAAGACGGCTTGTAATAATGAAGCTTGTCATTACGCGAGTACTTACGATTGCGAAGGTATTTGTTTGAGATCGGATCATATGTATTTTGGGTCATTTTGTAACGCAGGATCTGCTTACGCTAGTTCGCCAAGATACCCCAATACTGGTCAATGTGGACTCAATTGGTCTGTTTTTGATGGCATTTGTACTCCTTGTACGGCTGCTTATTTGTCCGGTACCGCTTGTTACCCAACTGGAGTATTACCACAAAACCAGTTTTGTTATAATCCGCAAACCGTTACCTCCTGTTATGGAAATTGCCCGACTAGCTATAAGGCACCAGGAATTCCTTGTGGTGGTGGAAATGAGTGTAATGGCGTAGGTGTTTGCACTACGCCGTTGCCTACAATTTTGGTAGCAAATTTTCAGACAGACAAGAGTTGTCAAACTGTTTGTGCTAGTCTTCCGTATTCAGGGAGAGGCTGTATCGATATTGGATATTCACAGTATGGTAGTTTTTATGATTATGGTACTAATAATTATTACTATAGCTGGTATAGTGGTTATCATCTAACAGGTGATTGTAGTACCGTTATGAGTAGTTATTATGATAAAAGATATGGAACTTATTGTACTTGCGGTAATTGTGATGATGATTATGGGCTACCATGTAGGACGGAAGATAATTGTAATTACGCCATGACAAGACAATGTGACGGGGAATGCCCGACAAGTTATAAAGCGAATAATTTATTTTGTGATCCAGAAGGGGTTAATCCGAATGGTTATTGTTTTTCTGGCACCTGTATGGGATGTACTCAAGTTCCGGGTTCAGATTGTAACGTCGGAGAATGTTATAATCAGGGGACCTATACTTGTCAGGGTGTTTGCTCAACTGCGGCTAATCCGTATAAGACATCAGGCACAAGTTGTTCTGGTGGTAGAGTTTGTGATGGAGTAGGGGCTTGTGTAGTGCCTAGTCCATTATTTGGTCAAGCTTGTCCTTATATTCCGCCCAAGGATAGCGAATGTTATGTTTCAGGTGTTTATAATTATAATGCTTCCGTTTGTGTTGGTACTAGTATTATAAACAATAATGCAGTTTGTTACACCAATACTGGTACTGAAGGTCGTTGCTCTGCAGGAAATTGTAATGCTTGTAGTCCTTCGTATAATCAAGATTGTCCAGTAAATAGTCCATATAATGCATATTGTTATTATGCCGGAAAGTATGATTGTTTTGGAACTTGTGTTGGACCTTATATAAAAAATAATGGTTTGTCTGGTTGCAGCACGCCGAGCTATATTTGTTATAATGGAACATGTGTTGTCGGGTCAGTTGGGACAATTTACTATAATCGAGCGACCGGACAGAGTTGCAGTCAGATATGTACCACCAATGGTTTTTATTGCTATGGCGTCGGTACTGATTCCATCGCGAATAATGGTGCGATGTACACTTTGATTACTGATAAAGACAATAACACTTCTTGTAATTCTTCGGCAGCTACTTGTTCAACTGTAATGACTTCAACAGGTGGTAATTGTTCTGGATACGGGGCTAATTGGACTAATTGTAATTGCACCAATTGCAATGTGAAGGCATGGCAGAGTTGTGAAACAGATCCGATGTACACTGGCTTGAATTATGACAGTGAATGCTTTAATTTTGGAACATATGATTGTGACGGTACTTGCGTAGGTAATGGAGTGATAAATAATAATGGAGTATGCACAAATAATTCTACTGGAATAGAAGGACGTTGTAGTAGTGGTGTATGCAATCAGTGTGTAAGTAGTTATATTAATAATGAACTTTGTGAACCTGGTAGTTGCGTGACTTATATTAGAGAATGTAATGGATCTTGTTCTATAGATACCACTCTTGGCGTAGGCGTGACTTGTGGTGTCGGACTAGAATGTACAGAAGCAGGGGCTTGTGTTCCAGCGTCTTCTCTGCCTGATATTGTTGTGAAAAATTTCGCGACCGGACAGAGTTGTAATAGTATCTGTACTAGTTATCCAGACCGAACATGCGAAAGCATTGGTACTGACGGG
>JAUSMW010000135.1 GCA_030645815.1 Candidatus Saccharimonadota bacterium | reverse complement strand
TGACTGTGTGATCATCATATTTTTTATTTGAAATCTGCTCTAACTTTTCGACAATCGGCCATAGCAGACTGATCTTGAACACATCGGGACTGTCAATAGCTGCAGCGGCGATGCGTTCTAGTCCGCCGCCAAAGTCTACGTTCTTTTTATCTAACGGTTCAAAGCCGCTTTCGGTTCGGCGATACTGCATAAAGACTTGGTTGCCGATTTCCATGAAACGACCGCTATCGCTAGCTGGATGTGGCTGACCATAACTAGTATCATGATTGTCGTCACCAAAGTCATAGAAGACTTCACTATCTGGACCACATGGATCACCTATCGGTGTAGTGTCTAGCCCACCATTGCGTGACCACCAGTTTTCACCATCGTCATAGAAAAATATTCGGCCATTGCCCATACCTTTTTCGTCACCATCCGCCGTACTACCGATTGAGACAATCTCTGCATCAACACCCTTTGATTTGAATAGTTCTTGCCAAATATTTGCGGCTTCATCGTCACGCGGTATGCCGTCACTTTCGCTGCCGATAAAACATGTGACATATAATTTGCTAGGATCTAGACCAACAACATCTACTAAAAATTCAAATAGCCAAGGTATTTGCTCTTTTTTCGTATAGTCACCTAGGCTCCAATTTCCCAGCATTTCGAAAAATGTTGTGTGGCTATTGTCACCGACTTCTTCTACATCTTGTCCACGAAAACAGGTTTGGCTGTCGACTAATCGCACGCCGTCTGGGTGATCATCTCCTAGTAGGTATGGGATCAGCGGCTGCATACCAGAACCTGTAAATAATGTCGTCGGGTCGTCATGCAAAAACAAGCTAGCACGAGGAATAACCTTGTGTTGTTTGGACTCAAAGAATTGTAGATATTTTGAACGAATTTCCTGGGCTGTCATTGAGGTATATTATAGCAGAATCCAACGGACACATTGTAAAATTTAATATAAAATTATATAGTATGTAACACTATGGCAGGAATGACAGATATCGAATCATTTAATCTTCAAATAAATGAAAATAAAGATGCCAGCGATTTAGCATCTATTGCAGTTGCTTTAGCTGAGTATCATATGGGACATCCTATAAGCATACCTCTGGAGCTACGTGATGCCTTAGGCAACCCAACCTCAAAAGAACTCGAGATACTACTTGGTAGAGTTGCAAGTATGATGAGTGAAATCGCAGATGAAAGGCATTCTAGTACAAGATTTTATGAGAAATTAAAGACAGGCAAACTTAACAGACTAAAGAATAATTCCGCCGCCTAGCGCTAGCAAGCAAGTACCCCCGAACCCCACCAACCGACATTAACGTTGTTGCCAGACTTGCACGCAGGTTTACTCTCGTATCCTTGCATATATATTGCATAACTGTCGCTGGCTACTGTCCCGCGGACATAGCTATAGGCCTTGCCCGATGCTGGATATTGTGGGTCTTGCGGAATAGACCTTATGTATGTTGGTACAAGAGTGGCTGAAAGGGTCGTTATCGAGTAGCCAATGTTATCGGTACCCGCAGCGGGGTAATAACCAAAATCTGCCTTGTATAGTTCAATACTGGTTTTTAAGGCCCTTAGGTCTGCATCTCTATCGGCGTCCCTAGCCCTTTGCTGAATACCATTGTAGGCAACTATCACCAAGGCAGCCAGGATGCCTATGATAACAATAACTATCAAAAGTTCTACTATTGTAAACCCTTGATTACGAGATTTTATGCCCACTTTTTGCATATCGCTATTATAACACTAGGTTAGAATACCGCCGCCCAGCACTACTTCGCCATCATATAAAACTGCTGACTGGCCAGCTGCGATTGCACGCTGAGGCTCCATCAGTATTAATTTCTTGCCATGTAGTTCAGTATTGATAAGTGGTGCACGGTGTCGCATGCGAACTTGTAATTTTTGTCCATCAGCTGGCTGTTTGCCTATCCAATGTAGGTCCGATAATTCGACCTCCTCACGCCACAATTCTCTGTCGTTCAAATCTCGCGTGACATACACTTCATTTTTATCCATATCTTTACCAACGACATAATACGGCAGACCACCACCAACACTGAGGCCATGACGTTGGCCGAGGGTGAAAAATATTGCACCGTCATGTTGACCGACTTCCTTTTTCGTTTGAAAATCTATAATTGCACCTGGGTTTGTATTCACATATTGACCTAGAAATTCACGTATACCAACAGAGCCTACAAAACAAATTCCCATACTTTCTTTTTTGGCAGCAGTGAATAGGTTTCGCTTTTCAGCTTCAATGCGGACCTGTGGCTTTTTCATACCGCCTAGTGGAAATAGAGTTTTTTCCAAGGCCTTGTGGGTTATGCGATACAAGAAATAGGTCTGGTCTTTGTTGTCGTCAACCGCTCGTTTCAACACACCATCCTGAACCTGGGCATAGTGTCCAGTTGCAATCATGTCCGCACCATCCTCGATCGCGGCGTCTAGAAATAGTTTAAATTTCACTTCTTGGTTACACATAATATCTGGGTTTGGCGTGCGACCTTTTTTGTATTCCTCAATCATATAATCAACAACTTTGTGTTTGTATTCATTTTGAAAATCAAAAACTTTAAAATCAATTCCTAGCTGTACGGCGACACGTTTTGCGTCAGCTAAATCATCCGCCCATGGACATTTCATACCAGGTAAATCTTGTGTCCAGTTTTTCATATACACACCAGTCACATCATAGCCTTGCTCCACCAATAACGCGGCAGTTAGACTACTATCCACACCACCACTCATGCCGACATAAACTTTAGCTGTTGACATAAAATCCGAGAATCTTTACTAACTCGCCGACTGCTAACCACCAGCCAATTGGCGTAAGATACCAGTTTTGATGCCATTGTTTGTCGTGCGCGACTGGGTGGTTAGATATTACTAGGTCACTACCCGCGCGTTTTTGAAACTCTAAACTAGCGCGTTTTTGATGATAAGCCGAAGTTACCAAAATGATGCGATGCAGGTTGTTAGTCTGAATCAAAGTCTTTGTATTTGCTGCATTTTCCTGCGTATTAACGGCTAGCTCTTCGGTCAAAATATTTGTTGGTTCAACACCGGCATCAATTGCTTGTGCCATCATAGCTTTGGCATTGCTCGGACCAGATTTGTCTTGAGCCGCACCTGAAAATATTAACTTTCCCGCCCAGCCATCTTTGTATAATTTTATAGCTTCATCAGTACGAGCCTTGGTGTCACCCCCACTCAGGGCAACTATTGCATCTACACTATGACAATTGTCATGCAGGCTCGTATTGTCAGGTTTTGTTGGGCAACCTCGCAAATCATCTGGACCTAGATAATAGGGAAGTAGTAAAAAGAAAAATACAGCAAAAATGAGAACACTAATACCAAAGTATTTTGCCGAACCGAAACTATTTGATTCTTTTGCCACGAGCAAGCTCCTGTTTGATTACATCTACTATTATTTTAGCAGCTGTATCCACATCGTCGCTAGTTGTGTGTCGGCCAAATGAAAAGCGTAGTGAAGCATCGATAATACCAGGCTCTAGACCTAGGGCGGTTAATACATGTGAGCGAGTATCTTTGTTAGCAGCACATGCAGAACCTGTTGCAACCAAAATATTTTGTGATTCTAGTGCAAATAAAACGCGTTCAGCATCTAAACCCCGCCAGGCAGCAGTGAGAATATGAGGTGTATGATGTTTTTGGTCGCCAATTATAATTATGTCTGTAAACTCTTTTTGTAAAATATCTAGCATTTGTTGACGTAGATTTTCCAGTCGTTCAAATTCTGTTTTTCGTTTTTTTTCAGCTATTTCTAGAGCTTTTGAAAAACCTATAACACCAGCAACATTCTCGGTCCCAGAGCGCAATCCCCTTTCCTGCCCTCCCCCGACAATCATCGGTTGGAGGTCTATGGAACTGTTGAAATACAAAATGCCCGTCTGTTTTGGGCCATAAATCTTGCCTCCATTGAGAGTCATCATATCTACCCCCAACCTAGCAACATGTATATCTAACATACCAGCCGCCTGGGATGCGTCTGTATGCAAATATAGTGGTGTGGTGCTACCTTTCGCTTCACGTTTTTGTCTCTCGTCAAATATAATCTTGGCAATAGATTTTAAATCCTGGATAGTACCTGTTTCATTATTGACAAAGCTCACAGTCACGATAGTTGTTTTGGGTGTGATTGCTTTTTTAATATCGTTAGGGTTTACTCTGCCCTTTTCGTCAACATTCACGAGTGTAGCATCGTGAGTATTGGCAGCTTGTAAAACTGCTGCGTGTTCGGTTGTTGTTGTGACCATATGCCCACCGATATTAAATGCCAAATTAATAGATTCTGTCGCGCCTGCGGTGAAAACTACTTCTGTAGGTTTCGCACCAATTATGCGAGCGACTGATATTCGAGCTTCTTCGATATCTTTTCTGACCTCACGAGCAGGTTGGTATGGAGCTGATGGATTGTAAAAAGCATCAGTCATATACGGCTGCATTTCAGCCAACACATTACTATCAAGCGGCGTTGCTGCCGCGTAATCTAGGTATATTGTTTTAGCCATGATGAGAAACGAGTCCAGGCTCGCCAGTCAATAGTGCGCCAGTACGGTGGTCTCTCTTGTATAGTTCACGCATTACACGTTCACGATACATGCGGATTGCGGTTGTGAGGTTTAGAAGTTCTTGACCTTTTATGAGGTTATAATTTTTAGCACCATCAACTTTTAAAATACCATTTGGATGTATCTCGTAACGGATGGTTTGCTCTTTTTTATGACCGTCTTTGTCAGTCCAAACTTCGTGCCAAATCCAAGTCTCTTCGTCCAGGCAGAAAAAATCACGTTTGTGACCTTTTGGTATATCGCCAAAAAGAGTTTTGCCAATTTCCGACTCTAGCTTTATCAACTGATTGTCGGTAAATTGTCTCAGCGGACGACTACTTTTAGTAGCAGGTCGGTTTGGTTGATCACCGACGAGTAAGTTCATGGCCTGCTGTAAAATAGTTGGCATATCTCAATAATATCCTTTTTATTGGCTGCGGGCTAATGTTCGACCGTAGGCAACAATGAATTTCGTCGTGTCTGAAGCTTCTTTAGACAAGTTTATGTTTTGGACTTGGTCGATAACTGCCTGAGTCACATTATATTTTGTATTGTCACCCGCCGTTTGACTGTCCATTTCAGAAACATCAAAGGTATGAGCCTCGGTTTCGTGTTGGATTGATAGTGGTTGCTCGATTAGGTTTCGAGTATGATTGTAGCTCGTTGGATATGAGATAGTGTTAGCCATTAATAACGCCTCCATGCGTAATATTTGTTAATATTTTTTGCTGATATTTTAGAGGACTTTTTGTGTTGATTGGTTATTAAAATTAAATGTGAAAAAGATTTGTCGCGTTTTGAGTTGTTAGAAGCGCTAGCTCATCAACAGAGGTCGATCGCACGGTACATAAGTACCTAGCTACTTCTCTCACAAACACAGGCTCATTTAATTTACCACGATGTGGGACTGGGGTCAAGTAGGGTGAATCTGTCTCTAATATAATTTTATCTAATGGTAGCTGTGAATACACTTGCTGCTGGGCTGCATCTTTTGTAAAAGTCGCTATACCATTAACACCTATGAAAAAGCCACTTTCGATTGCTTTGTTGGCATTAGCTTGGCTGTCTGTAAAACTGTGTAACACGCCCCGAATATTCGGAAATTTAGATACAATCGGCCAAAAATCATCAAAAGCTTCGCGTACATGAAATATAACTGGCAAATTTGCATCATCTGCGATTTGTAACTGCTGTTCAAATATTTCTATCTGAGCTTGACGGTCGCTATGTTCATAAAAATAATCTAAACCAATTTCGCCAATTGCTACTACTTTATTTTCTGACACCAACTCTTTTAGCCCTGCAATACCGTGTTTTGCTTCGTGTGGATGAACGCCAACACTAGCAAATACACCTTCGTGATTATTTGCAAAACTTATAGCTAATTTTGAATCTACGACATCAGTCCCGACGCATATCATCTTTGTGACGCCACCATCAATTGCACGCTGGTACGCCTCATTACTATCTATTTTGTAGTCGCTAGAGTGTATGTGGCAGTGAGTATCTATTAGTTTCATGCCTTTAGTATAACTCTTGTTAATTAGTTTATTTTGTGTTATAATATATAAGATAATGAATATATATCCTGGTAAAAATACTTCAAGTGTCGAGTTTGAGGAAAAGATCGAGAAAAAAACTGATGAAATTCGCTTACTTTTACGCGAAATTAGTAAAGCTAAAGAAGCTTTAGCTCGTGCTAGCCTCGGTAACGATATTGTTGATCGTGCTCAAACCATGATAGCTTTTATACAGTCTGACGACATGAAAAACATTATTCCAGAAGACCTTCAAGAAGAGCTAGATGATATGAAGCGCGCCGAGCAAATACAAATTGCACGAACTTTATTGCAATGTGAACCGGCTGATGAGTTTGAAGACTTTTATAAAACCTTGACTGAGGATATTATCCTGCCTACTTACTTTCCAAATGAAACTACTTTGTCCGCCCTAGATAGTGATGATACTCTAGCAAATATTGGTCATTTACTAACTATTCTAGAGGGTAGTTTTGTACTGCGTGGGGATTCTGATGTTAATAAGTATCAATCAGCACTGCGGGCATGGGATACGCAAATAGCAAAACAATACACAAAATTTATGGGAACCAACGAAAGTTTGGAAGTTGACTTGGATGATAATGTATTTGAACTTACATTAGTCATTGACGGAGTAAGAGAAACCAACAGTACGAAAGTAGAAATTGATTTTGGTAAGTTATTTTATGATGGAAAAATGGTTGAAAATGAGCAGCAGCTTCATAAAGTAGAAGTTCTCATGCGACCATTCAAAGAAATCCTTGCTACCTTGAGAGATTCTGTTAATTATTAACTTATTTGTTAGTAGATTCGGTGTGATTATGAATTTTTGGAAATAAAACCGTGTCCGTAAGCTTTACTAGGCCCGAGCCAAAGACTTCGTTAATTGTCTTTGCGGTGCTAGGTAGAAATGGCGTTAACAGGTCTGCTATTTGCAACAAACTGCCACTGGCATATGCTAAAATCTGATCTAAATGTTCTTTTTCCTCTGGGCTTTGTTCAGCTTCTTTGGCAACCTGCCATGGTTTAACGTTTTCAATGTACACATTGAGCTCGCGAACCATATTCCAAACTTCGTCTAGAGCTCGGTTGAACTTTAACTCATTCATATAATCTCTGTACTGTTTAATATCATGCTCGGGTTTTGGGTGGTCGCCTATTACCCCACTTTGATATCGATTAATCATACTGCCTACGCGTTGTATTAGATTACCTAGCTCGTTAGCGAGTTCATTGTTATAAGCACTTTCAAAAACTTCCCAGGTAAAATCACCATCGTCGAGCGTAGGAATATGGCGCGAGAAAAAGTAGCGAAAAGCGTCGAGTCCGTAAGTATCTATAATCTCGTTAGGATCAACCACGTTTCCAACAGTTTTGCTAATTTTTTTGCTATCTACATTTATAAACCCGTGTACTAACAATCTTTTAGGTAGAGGCAGCTCGAGTGCAATCAAAATTGCAGGCCAAATTGCAGCATGGAATCGCAAAATATCTTTTCCTAAAACTTGCACGTCTGCTGGCCAAAAATCTTGCCAAACCTCTTTGTCCGGGTAGCCAATAACTGACAAATAGTTTGGCAGCGCATCTATCCAGACATATATAACTTGGTCTGGGTCATCGGGTACTGGAACGCCCCAACTTAAGCTCTTTTTGGGCCGCGAAATGCTGACATCCTTAAGTCCACTATCAATTAGATTTAGGATTTCTTTTTGTCGAAACTCTGGTTCAATAACCATTTTTTTGTTTTCGATAGCTTCTTTGATTTGCGAGCTAAATTGACTAAGTTTGAAATAATAGTTTTCTTCGGATAGTTTATCATACGGTGTTTGATGGTCAGGACATATGCCGTTTGTCGCGGTCACTTCCTTTTCGGTGAAAAACGCTTCGTGTCCAACACAATACCAGCCTTCATATTTGTCTTTGTAAATATATGGTTGAAGTCTTTTCCATATATATTGAACTGATTGTTCATGATGTTCATCTGTGGTGCGTACCGAATCTGTATACTGTATATCCATTTTCTTTATGAGATTTATAAATTTTTCATATAACCCATCTGTATATTCTTTTGGAGCAACATTCAGCTCTTTGGCTTTGGCAGCAATTTTATTGCCATGGTCATCGGTACCAATCGAAAAACGCACCAAGCGGTCTGGTTGTGTTTGCTTTTGGTAACGAGTCCAAATATCCGCATGCAAGTAATCTAATGTATTACCTATATGTAACTGTGCGTTCATATATGGAATGGCAGTTGTGATGTATAAGTTCTTTCCCATTACACTATATTTTAGCATGACGACAACTGTTAAGCGACTACGAGTTTATTATTTTGCTTGTGCTTACATAGGTAATTAAGTTATGATTGGTATGATTATGCGTCAGCGTGGGTTTACAATTGTCGAGTTATTAATTGTCATTGTCATCATAGGTGTTTTGGCCGCAATTGTAATAGTTGCTTATACTGGTATACAAACCAGAGCACGTGATGCAAAAATACAGGCTAATGAAAAGACCTTGATGAAGGCAATCATTGCCGCCCGTCAGGCAAAAGATAAAACGCTTTACGAAATTACTGGTAACACTTGGACGGCTGACGGCTGCTATTCGCAGAACTCTGGAACTAACCTTGCTGCTCTAGACAGAGCTGGATCGTGCTGGGCGCCATATCTACAGGCATTGGACGACATATCAACAGCGAGTGGTATTAATGTTCGCGCCCTAGTAGACCCTTGGGGTAGGCCATACTATATCGATGAAAATGAAGGCGAAGACCCGCTCAATCCGTGCCAGAAAGATATATTGTCAGCGTACTCTTATCCATTTGAAAATTACACTACTGATTTGAACTCTTTTCTGGAAGTGCCCCTCAGCTTACCCGATAGTGCCTGCTAGAGCATCATAGCAACGATAGCAAAGCGACCATCGACTTCACGATTACCTTTTATAAACTCGCTATATGAAAAATAGTTAGTATCGCTTGACGTGTCGACATCGCAAATTTCTATATTATCGGGCTTTACACCAGCAGCTGTAAAATGTTCTTTGTTAATATCATGCAGGCTACGATTTTCAAATTTAAATAGTGGATATGAACTAGCATTTGGAGATGGACTAAAGTACACCAGAATATCTGCTGGATTACAACCAAATTGTTTGGCTAAATATTGAATACTCTTTGTGCCGCCATGTTGTTCTGTAGAATGACGACCTAGATGTGAAACCATGACAACTTCTTTTATCGGATCATATATAATAGCACCAACACAGTCGGCGATAGGTAGAAATAGTGCAACGTTTTTATCACTAGTAGCCAAGGCATCGGTAAACGGCTCGCCATCATACACAATCCCCTTGCCTTTATCATCAATGTTTACAGTTTCATATACTGCAAAATTATCTTTGTCGTATGTCAGTCTAACTAATACTGTTTGTTCGGGTGAAATACCAAGAGACTGCAGAAACTTTTTGCGATTTGGGTCGACTTGTTTTTGAAGCTCCTCAGGCATACCTTTTTTCTTCATGTTACCGTCATCGACCGATGAAACACCAGCGGCAATTTTATCACCAAATATCGTTGGTTGGTCTTTTGCTATCATTTATTTATCTCCTGTGTTAATTTCCACCAATCATCGAGGCCTAGGTTTTCGGCGCGCTGCTCTGGGTTGATATCTATCCTTTGTAGCAGTTCTCTGACATCGCTCTTTTCCATAGCCAACCCAGCACTCAGACTAGATGTGAGTTTTTTGCGCTTGGCTGAAAAACCTGCTTTTACTATTTGGAAAAATGCTTTTTGATTAAAGTTTTCAAAGAGCGGTTCGCTATGTGGTTGCAAGATAACTACTTGCGAATCAACCTTTGGCGCAGGCTCAAAAAAATGTGCTGGTACTTTATCTCCCAAGCGTACATCGGCAAATAGCTGTGCGCTGACGCTCAATATACTATGTTTACCACCAACTGCCGCCAAGCGCTCAGCAACTTCTTTTTGTACTAATAGTACAACGATGCTAGGTTTATTTTGAGCAGTCATGAGTAACTGAACTATTTTACTAGTTATGTAATATGGCACATTAGCGACAACTTTATATCCTGGTGGCAATTGATTTAAATCAAACGACAAGATATCACTATGAATAACTTGCAGATTTTTGCCTGGGAACTGCCCTGGTAATTTAGTGGCCAAGGCCTCGTCGAACTCAACTGCAATAACTTGCTTTGCATCAGATAATAGAACGCTAGTTAATGTACCTGGGCCAGGACCTATTTCTAATACTGTATCTTGGTCGGTTAATTCTGCGAACGCTGCAATGTGTTGCAGGATTTCACGATTTTTTAGCCAATGTTGGCCTAGGGATTTATCAGGCATTATCGATATATATCAGGCAAACTTTTACCACAATTTGGCCATGGTCGCCAACCACTTTTTACATAGTAGTTGCGAGCAGCTTGGTCTTGTACGGCCGGAGGTGCAGAAGTTGGCAATTGCCCAGCATATCCAGCTGGTGCGTTGGCATTCCAGGCGCTTTGATTGAATTGATACGCTCCATAATATCCACCAGAAACATTGACACTTGTATACCCACCTTCACAACTTCGTAATTTTGCGAGTGCGGCCGCAAAGTCACCGCTAAAGCTTGGCTTTGAACCGACAATTTCAACCTGCTGCTGTGGTGCTGCTGTCTGAACACTTTGAATTTCGCGTCTCGCAACCTCTACTCCACTGCGCATATTAACTTCAAATACAGCCGTCTTTTTACCTAGAACGCCCGGTGTTTTAATTTGTTTGTAACCCACAGGCTGATTAGCGTCTTGGATTTGTTGTACTGGAAATGCAATTGGTTGGTCTTCGGTAATTGTTTGCACGCCTTCACGCCATATCGTAACTTTCATACCCGCAGCTACTGGTGTATTTAAAGGTACTGTGACGGTGTCAGTTTTTGCTATCTTGATTTTCTTTTCCTGCAGCATCGCACCAACAGTCTTTGCCTGGGTACCAGTATCTAGAAGTTTTCCGTAGAGCATTAGTGTGAATTTGGTGGCACGCGTAATTGTCAATGTTAAGCCTGCGCCATCAGCGTTTAACACATCGGGGCTGCGGACTAGTTTAGCCACATCTTCATCATCTAGTGTTAAGCCCGCGTCCTTGGCAATTTCTTTTGGTGTCTCATAGGCGGTCATAATGGTTTTTTTAGTCAGGCCATCAATAACCATGACCGGTTGCGCACGATATACATTGACTTGATATGTAGTACTGTTGATTTTGGTATCCAAGCTAGGGTCAACATTGTCATAAGGGCCGGTTTTAATCTTGGCTTGCTTCAATGCATCAGCAACGGTAGTTTTATTGGTTATTATGCTGGTGTCTATATTGCCGTCGTGGATTTTGACTAACTTTTCGGTAGGATCAGCGGCTTGGGCTGTTTTGAGTGAAAAAATTAACAACACAGCTAGTAGAGTTACTGCGAACACCGCCGCAAAACTCCATAATTTCTTTTGTGATTTAACTAGTGTTAAGCTCATATATTATTATGCGAATCTACCAAAAGATTCAACTTTAATTTTACCACAAATAACTGATGTAGATAAGTGGAGAGCTAGATTTTTTGCAGTCGTGCAAATGCTGCATTTAATTTTTTGGTTCTGCTACCAAACAAAACACTGATTGTTTGTCCGTCAATATTTGTCACGGTACCGACACCAAACACGTCGTGTTTTACTTTATCACCCACATCCAGCTCCACAGCTTCGTCGTCTAATACGAGTGTTGGTTCATTAAAACTACCAAATGGAGGTGACAATGGTGAATTGGTTGCATCAACATCGCTAATAAAACGTGACGGTGCATTGTACAAACGAGTACCATATATCAAACGTGAACTTGCAGCTATCAAAAACAATTCTTCTCGAGCACGTGTCATACCGACATAGCATAGGCGACGCTCTTCTTCCATTTCTGTTGTGTCATATAGTGCACGTGAGTGTGGAAATATTGATTCTTCCATGCCCGTCATAAATACTACAGGAAATTCCAAACCTTTAGCAGCGTGCAAGGTCATCAAAGTGACCTTTTTGTCTGATTCACTAGTGTCAGCACTAGAAACCAGTGCGACTTCCTCTAGGAAACCGCTCAATCCTAGTGATTCGTATTCACGTGCAACGGATATTAACTCGCGGACGTTCTCTATTTTTTCCTCACCCTTGATTGGCTCTGATGTTTTCAGATACTCGATATAGTTGAGGCGGTTTATAACCATCTCAACTAAATCTGGTAAATCTAGTTTTTCGGATTGCTCACTTAGACTTTTTAATAGTAATCCAAATGATAACAAAGCTTCGCTAGCTTTTGGCGTCAATGTTGAGCAAGATTTTATACCAACAAGGCTTTCGACTAGATTTCTAGCGGACCCGTTATGCCATGCAAAAAAGTTCTCTAAAGATTTTGGACCAATACCTCGTGCTGGCAAATTAACGACGCGGTTAAAGCTAGCTAGGTCGGCTGGTTGATATATTAGTCGCAAATACGCGATGATATCTTTTATTTCAGCACGGTCATAAAATCGCACGCCACCAACAATCTGATATGGGATGTTGTATCTAACAAAAGCTTCTTCTAGACTACGACTTTGTGCGTTTGTTCTATATAGCACCGCAAAATCATCATAGTCTCTCGCCTTTATACCTACTCTGCTCGCCACATGTCGGATGACAGCCTCAGCTTCATGCATCTCACTTTGCGCATGAATAACCTGCACAGGTTCGCCACCAGTTTTGTCAGTCCATAATTTTTTGTCACTACGTGATGTATTTTTGGTAATCACCGCGTGAGCTGCATCCAAAATTGCTTCGGTTGAACGGTAATTTTGCTCGAGTTTTATTACTTTTGTCCCTGGGTAATCTCGCTCAAAGTTCAATATATTAGTATAGTCCGCTCCACGCCAACTATAAATACTTTGCCAATCATCACCAACCACACAAATATTATTGTTATCGCCCAGTAGCAGTTTGATTAGCTTGTACTGAGATGCATTTGTGTCTTGATATTCATCAATCAAAACATACTGAAAAATCTTTTGCCATTTTTCACGTATCTCTGGAACTTCTGCGAGCAGTCGAACTGCCTCGGCTATCAAATCATCAAAATCTAATGCAGCAGCTTGGCGGCGTATTGTCTCATACTTTGGAAAAACCAATGCAGCTGTTTTTTGCATCGGCAGCTGAGCAACAGAGGCGAATTCTTCAGGCGAAACAAGGTCATTTTTTGCACTACTAATTAATCCTGCTACAGCACGTGGGGCAAATTCTTTTTCGCTAATATGCAAATCTTTCATCGCCAGCTTGACTGCGCCTAGTCGGTCGGACTCGTCAAAAATGACATAGTTTTTTGGTATTTTAATTTGCTCACCGTCGATACGCAGCAGCCGTACGCAAATACTATGAAATGTCCCCATCCAAGGAAAAAAACTTCTACCCGGCTCGTTGACACCTAACAATTCCGCTATACGCTCGCGCATTTCTTTGGCTGCTTTGTTAGTAAAAGTTACAGCCAAGATATTATTGGGTTGAATATTTTTTTCACGCACCAAATATGCTACACGATGTGTCAGCGTCTTTGTCTTGCCCGAACCTGCACCGGCTAAAATTAACAGCGGTGAATCTTTATGCAATACGGCCTCTTTTTGGGCCGTATTCAAACCTTTTACAATATCAATCATTGATATCTATTATATCATTTGAGTGGTTAGTTATCCTTTGGAAACTAGTACAAATACTGCAGCACCGATACTAGCGCCTAGTAGCAATAAACCTAGCGATATGAAAATCCATTGGAATATTTTTGCACCTGTAGATTTTGGCTTTTTATGAGTTGCAGCAGGAGCATCTTTGAAATGCTCGGCATCAAAAAGTGGATGTGGCGCATGAAGTTCATGGCTACGCTGCTCACGTTTATATTGGTCTGGAATCGAACCGCTTGCAGCAGATGCAAGTAGCTGTGCTACTTCTTCTTTGTGGTCTTTGTTCGTACCGTCTTTTTTAACTTCATCTCTTTCGCTTGTTTTTTCTTTATCATTTTCCTCTTGCTCGGTTTTGGGTTCGACTTGCTCGGTTTGCTCGGCAGAATTAACTGGGCTTTCTGGGGCTTCATCGGCTTCGATAGCTACGAGTTCTTTGTCAAGTTCTGGCGGCAGTTCAATTGGTTCTGGTTCTGGGGCTTCATCGCCTGTTGTTTCTCCATCGTCACCATCTTTTATATCTGCTTCTTTATCTTTCTTGTCTATATCGTCTTCATCAGCAGCAGGTCCGCCAAGCGGTCGTTTTTCTACTTTTGCGTCATCAATAAATGGTGAAGCTTTCTTGTTATCGTCGTCAACTTTTTCGTCTCGTTTACTTTCGCCATTATCATCGTCTTTTTTCTGCAGTTCGTCGTCTATTGGCATTGTTGTGTTGTCAAAAGAAGATGTTTGTTTTTTATCGTCATCGCTATCTATTTTATTTTTATCTGGCTCATTTTGATTAGAATCAGGCTTGGTATCTAAATTTAGCGGCTTGATGTTTGTAGTGTTACTGGTCATTAATGTAGGACTAGTGTCTTTTTTCATGATTGAGTTATCATGTTTCATATCCATGAAACGGCCGGCACGACGTGATGGTAGATTTGGTGCAGCAGAAGAATCTGCTTTTTCTACCTGTTCATCGACTTTTGGATCTTCGGGCTTTTCTACTTTTTCATCCTTTGAAGAATCATCTCCAACTAGAGAGTTCACTGCTTTATCTAATTCGTCGAAGTCTAAATCACTCATGATTTTTTGCCTTTCAATTGATGAGCTTTGGATATTATCGATGAAAATTGCTGAACGTGTAGACTAGCGCCACCGACGAGAAACCCGTCAATACCTTTGAGCGCTAAATAATCACTAGCATTGTCACTATTAACACTACCACCATACAGTAGTTTTGTGCCAGTAGCTGCTTTGTGACCGTACAGAGACTCTACTTGGTGACGAATAGTTTCTTCTGCAGATTCAACGTCTTTTGGTAGTGCATTCTCTCCAGTACCAATCGCCCAGACTGGTTCATAAGCTATGACAACTTTGTGTATTTCATCGCTAGCAACATTTGCCAAACCACCACTAACTTGGTCGTGTAGCACATGCTTTGTCTCGCCATTTGCTCGCTCGTCTGCTGTTTCACCAACACATAGTATTGGGATTAATCCATTACGTAGCACAGCCTGTACCTTGGCTCTTATTTCTTTGTTTGTTTCACCAAATTTGTGCCTGCGTTCGCTGTGACCGATGATTACGTAATTTACCAAGCCTCGTAGTTGTGTTGCAGATACTTCACCGGTGAACGCACCGTCATCACGCCAATAGCAGTTTTGTGCTGCTAGGCTAAGGTGGTGCTTCTTGACCTGTAAACTGAGTGTTTGTAGTGCTATGAAAGATGGAGCCAAGACCACATCAACATCATCGTGATGATTTATTTCGCTGGATAGTTCATGCACATACAAACTAGCCTGGTGCACATTCAGGTTCATCTTCCAATTGCCTACGATTAATGTCTTTGTCATGTATTAACAGGATGCCCGTCTGCTTATGTTTACTTTACTCTATAGTGTACTACTATTTCAGCAGTGCTTCAACGCCTGGAAGCTTTTTTCCGCTCATCAGTTCCAAGCTAGCCCCGCCACCCGTTGAAACGAGTGAGAAACTTTTGCCTTTTTGCTTGTCCCAATCTAGGACAAAATCAGCAGTATCACCGCCACCGATTATCGAAGTTATCTTTGGATTTTTAGCTAGATGTAGCGCCAATCGAGCTGAGCTATAGGCAAAATTCAGTATCTCGGCATAGCCTAGTGGACCATTCCAGATCACTGTACCTTCGTGACCAATGTATTTTTCTATTCTGTTCATAGTTTTGGTACCAATATCTAAAATTATCTCCTCGTCATGAACATTGCCTGCTTCGACTTCCTTGCGTGGTTGCTTTTTGTCTATTTTTTGGGCTACCGCCACATCATTAGGTAGTACCAAGAAATCATCAATATTATCTAGACCCACCTTTTTGGCAACATCCTGGTAAATTTTGTCTATTATCACCTTTTCGTCTGGCTCAACCAAGCTTTTACCCACCGTGAAACCTTTGTACTGCAAAAAAGTGCTAGCCATTGCTCCACCAATAACTATTTGGTCAGCGATGTTGATAAATCTATCAATCAGTTCAATTTTGTCTGCTATTTTAGCTCCGCCTAGCACTGCCGTCAGTGGTTTTTTGGGATGGCTCATGGCGCCCTCGATAGTTTGATATTCGCGTTCTAGTAATAGCCCACCAACACTAGGTAAAAATTGGGTAATTGCAGATGTACTGGCGTGAGCTCGGTGTACTACCCCAAAACCGTCTTGTACGAAATACCTTGCGTGCGAATCTTTGGCTAATTTATGTGCAAACTTTTCATCATTAGCTTCTTCTTCCTCGTGAAAGCGTAGATTCTCTAGTAATATTATTTCACCTGCTGCCATGTTTTTAGTTGCAACACTAACTTTGTCGCCAACACAAGCGGGTATGAATTTGATTGGTTTTTTGATGAGTTTTTGTAATCTACTAGAGACAAGTTTCAGGCTCAAATGCGGGTCGATACCCTTTGGTCTACCTAAATGAGATATTATAACGACGTTGCAGCCTCGCTCTTCTACTAGATATTTGATTGTGGGTAGCGACGATACTATTCGGTAATCATCAGCAATATTACCACTAGTGTCTATCGGCACATTATAGTCAGCACGCAGCAATATAGTTTTACCATCCAGAGGCACATCGCGTACTGTTTTTTTATTGAAATAGTTGTGCCCACTCATTTGTCTAGATTATATCAGAGATTAGCCTAGATTTCGGACCTGAATAGTGTCGGTACCGCCAGAAACGCCTACTTGCTGCCCACTGACTAATACAATTGTATGTTCACCTTCACCAAAATAATTCCTATCTTCATTCAACTTTTGTGCCAAGTGTAGCCCTGCTTCACTATCATCCTGGACTAGAAAGCTTTTGTTGGCATATAGCAGTGCTAATTGTTGTGCTACTCGTGGAACGGTTGTCACACTGATAATAGGTAGACTAGGGCGATGAGCTGCAATAGATGCAGCTGTTGCACCAGATTTTGTCTGGGCAATAATTGCCGAAACCTCTAGTTGCTGAGCTAGGGTCACAGCGGCAGCCGAAATAGCATCCTTTTTACCTCTAGCATCGTCACGGTAGAAAACAGGTGTAACAGGCATCTGCTCTTGGGTGTACTTGATAACTTTTTTCATAGCTTGGGTTGCCTCTATCGGATAGTCGCCATTGGCAGTTTCGTCGCTGAGCATCACGGTGTCAGCGCCTAAAATAGCAGCTAGAGCCACGTCACTGACTTCTGCACGAGTTGGCTCTGGGTTATCAACCATACTAGCCATCATTTGTGTTGCAACGATTGATAGCTTTCCATAGGTACGAGCCAAACCAATGATTTTACGTTGTACTATTGGTACTACTTCGGCTCCAGCCTCGACAGCCAAATCACCACGAGCAGCCATGACGCCATCACATTCCTTGATGATGCGTTCTAGCTCGGTGTCTTCGATTGCGGATTTTGTTTCAATTTTGGCTATTATTTTGGCAGTTGAACCTTTGGTTTTTAAAATTTCACGTAGGCCTGAGATGTCTTCGGCTTTTTGCACAAAACTGAGGGCCACATAGTCGATATCTTGGTGGATACCATAGTCGATATCATCCATATCTTTGTCGGTCAAAATATCGCCACCAAAATCTGTATCTGGTAAGTTCAAACCTTTGCGACTCATCAACGTCCCACCAGCTTCGACTCGAACTTTAACTGTCTGATCAAATACTTCCAGCACTTTCGTACGGATCTTGCCATCAAAAATAAAGAGGGGTTGGCCAACCTGAACCTTGTCGACTAAATTGTACTGTATCGGTATGACGTTATCATGGTGCGTGCCTTGATATTGCAACAATAGCTCGTCGCCTGTATTTACCTCGACATCGTGCTGTAGATTACCCAAACGAATCTTTGGACCCTGCAAATCCTGCAAAATTGCCACGGGTTTGCCCAGTTTACTAGACGCATCGCGTATCCATTTGATTTGTGTGTCGCGCTCGCTATGGCTACCGTGTGAAAAATTGAGGCGTATACCATTGGCACCATTAGCAATCAGCTCTTCGATTTGCTCGTAGCTGTTGGTCGCAGGCCCCACCGTTACTAGTATTTTTGTTCTTTTGAATATCACTGCTATTTAGTATAACCAAAAACCCCGCCTATAAAAAGCGGGGTTTTCGTTAAGCCTGAGGCTTTGATTGGAATCGGGAGCGGTCAGGCTTTATTGCTGGCGACGGCTAGCAACGTAACGTTGCACACCATAACCAAGAGCACTCACACCAGCTAGACCACTGATTACTTCAGCAGGACCAGTTGACGCAATAGCGCTAGGGGTTACACCAGTAGGCGTAGTTTTTGGAGCTTCAGGAGTACAGTTTACTGTACAAACTGGAACATCAGGACAGCTAACCTTTGCACTAAATTGTACAAGACGCATCTGGTTGTTAGAAACACCGATAGCAGTTGGAAGGTTTACACCTCCGGCAACGATACCATCACTAAGGGTCTGTAGTTTGTTACCGTTTGGATCAAGTAGGTCAGTTGAACCACTTACGTAGTTTAGCTTTCCAGCTTTATCAAGATTAACACCTGCAGTGTCAGTAATGACATCAGGAGCATCGCTCGCACTAACAGTTACAGTTGAACTGTGGCTCTTTGATTCAGTCGCAGGAAGAGTAGCAGCAACGTGAACGTTGTTGATTTCTTCTGGACCTGGGTTGTGGATACGTACACGGAATTGCATAGTATCACCACATGTACCAGTTGCTGGGTCAGCAAAAGCACTGTTTTGGGTTACGTTTTTTACACGGTAGATGTTACCACCTTCGATTTGGCCAGCAGCTAAAGCTACAGGACCGCTAACTATAGCTACAGCAGCAATTGCTAGGGTAGCTTTCTTTAGAAATTTGAACATAATATAGTTCTCCTTTTCATTAATATCTTTAATTTACATTTATTAGTACAAACTAGGTAGACATAGTGTCTTTAAGGGGTATTTTGGGTGCCCGGTCGCAATGACCGGACACCCTAGTACCAACTACATCGGGCTAAAAGCCCTGTTCCGACAGAGTCGGGAACGTCTGAATTGAAGACGTTGCCGACTTGCCTCCGGCGTTGACTGTTGCAGTCACCGTGGCGACCGCACCTTCGACACCGCTTGCGCGGAGCCTTGCACGGAAGCACTTCCAGTTGACCGGACATGTCGTCCAAGTATCCGTCAATCCGTCGTAATACGACGGAGCCTCGACTGTTGAATCAACAGACGCGATAGCCGGACCTGTCGCAGTGATGTTCACCACCATCTCGTCTCCATCGGGATCGTATGCCTTTGCGTAGGCATATGTCGTCCCTCCGGGAAACATGTGTGCTGGTTTGATCACTGTGATCAATGGCGGACGGTCGCAGTCTCCACTCGGCGGAACCGGACGATTGTCCGGACACGTCGGGGGAGGTGTTACGGCGCAGTTCACTGTTCCACCAGGGCTGTTGACGTTGCTGCAATTGGTATTGCAGTTGCCGCCCTGATTGACAGAACCGTTGTTCGAGCCAGTGTTCTGGTTCGAACAGTTGTTGTTGTTCTGTGTGATCTGGCAGTTTTCGTTGTTCTCGTTGCCCTTGATTGTGCAGTCGTTCTTGGCGTCGTTCGTCTGAACCGCACAACCAGAAGAGGTTGTGGTGTCCTGAGAACAGCCAGGAGCCGGTTTCTTGGGCGGCTTGGGCTTCTTTGGCGGCTTCTTGTTGCACGGACGCTTGACGAGCAGCTTTCCTACCTGCTTGTTTCCGCATCGTGCTTCGTAACCAACCTTGACCCGTCCCTTCTTGCACTTCGCCGGAGCATACTTCTCTGGTACGTAGTACCGAGAGCCCGCCGGGATGTACTTGCGGAGAGGGTTGCCGCTGCCGTCCTTGAGTGCGACGAACTTGCCTCCTCTGCAGGTGTAATTGTTCACATAACCGCCGCGAGCGACGATCACCATGACAATTCCACCCTTGACGATTGACGAGCTTGAGCCGTCGACGCCAGGAGTTTGACCGGCAGAGCGCGCGACGTCATCGAGGACACCGTGCTTTTTCCAGCCTTTGATCATCTGCGGAAGCGAACTTCCGCCTCCACATGCACCGTTTGCAGCTGCGACAGCCTGAGGCTCCGAAGAGCTGGCGGCTGAGGCAGAACTGATGTTAATCGCGAGCGCGGCCACGAGGACCACGAACGCGAGGATCATTTTTTTGGCCATTTAAATCACCCCTTTGAGGTAATCGTGGGCACTCGCGTACCCGATGTATATTAACGAGTACACGTGTGGCCACACCCGCATACTCGATTACTAAGTACCAGAAATGATATTCAGTAATCGAGCATGCGTAAGCCAAAAATCTAAATGTAGTTGGTATATCTTGGGTTAAAAACCCATGACTACCTAGTTTGCGTGTTTTGTTTAAAACTCACAAACTGTTTAAATAAAGCCTGATTGTTAACGTGCCTCCCATCTGTACCGGTGTTCCACCATCCGATAAGACTGATTCACGTACCAATTTATCACATATTTGCTATTCTGTCAAGACTTTTTACAATGTTTATGCTGTAAACACAAGCTTTTTCATCTGTTACGATTAGTCCCTTTTAAGCATAACTGTGAACGCTTCTGAGGGTATATCTACCTTACCAAAGCGTTTCATACGCTTTTTACCCTTTGCTTGCTTTGCCAATACTTTCTTTTTCCTAGAGACATCGCCACCATACAGCCCTGTTGTGACGTCTTTTCGATAGGCGGATAGGTCTTCGCGAGCGATGAAACGTGCGCCGATGGCCGCTTGCAAGGCTACCTTGAAGTTCTGACGAGGTATAACGTCTTTTAGTTTGGCGGTTACTTCTCGCCCCAGAGATTGAGCTTCGGACCTGTGGGTCATAATAGACAAAGCATCAACTATTTCACCTGCCACATAAAAATCCACACGGACCAAATCCTCTACACGATATTCGTCTAGTTCGTAGTTAAACGACCCGTAGCCGCTAGTGACGGACTTTAACTGGTCATAAAAGTCCGTTAGTAGATTGGCCAGAGGTGCTTCAAAGCTAATGAGGGCTCTTTCATCTATATAGCTGAGATTAGATTGCAAGCCACGTTTGCTGATTATTAGCTGGATAACACCTCCGACATAGGCTTGGGGTACGACAATTTCACCTTTTATCCAGGGTTCACGAATCTCTAGAATTTTACTGGCGTCAGGCAAATCTGCTGCTGATTTGATGTCTAAATCTGTTCCATTAACTAATTTCACCTGATAATCAGTACTAGGATTGGTTATCACTAGGTCGAGGTTGTATTCCCTCTCTAGTCGTTCGCGCACAATGTCCATATGTAGCAACCCCAAGAATCCTATTCGTACACCAAAACCTAGAACAGGGGAGTTCTCGGGTTCAAACTGCAGAGCTGAATCACTGAGAGATAGCTTCTCTACAGCGTCTTTTAGCTCTTGGTAATCCTGGTTGCTAACGGGGAAGAAACCGGCATATACAAACGGTTTTATATCCTTATAGCCAGGTAGTGGTTCTCTGGCAATTGCACGTTTCACGGTTACTGTGTCTCCTACCCGTGCATCTCTGGTAGTTTTAAGGTTAGTCACTACATAGCCAATCTGTCCGTTGGCTATTTCTAACCCTGATTTCATAGCTGGTGAGAGTGTTCCCACCTCTAGTGCTATACCAGTTGCCCCGGTAGCTAGCATCTGTATTTCGTCACCTTTTTTAATTGATCCGTCAAAAACACGAGTATACAGGATAACACCTCTGTAATCATCGTAATAACTATCGAATATTAGGGCTCTGGTAGGTTCATTTGGGGTACTTTTCGGGGGTTTAATCTTCTCTGTTATAGCCTCTAGCACCTCTGATACGCCTTGTCCTGTTTTGGCACTGATTTTGATGATATCTGACTCTTCGCACCCCAGTAAATTGATAACTTCCTTTGATACTTTGGCCACATCACTGGCTGGTAGGTCGATTTTGTTGAGAACTGGGATAATTGTTAAATCGGCAGCCAGTGCTAGGTAAACATTAGCCAGAGTCTGTGCCTGAATGCCCTGAGAGGCGTCAACTACCAAAACCGCTCCTTCGCATGCTTCGAGGCTACGAGACACCTCATAGCTAAAATCAACGTGCCCTGGGGTATCTATGAGGTTTAGGTCAATGCCTTTGTATTGCATATGAACAGGGGCCAGCTTGATAGTTATACCCTTTTCACGCTCTAAATCCATACTGTCGAGCAGTTGGCTCTTCATATCGCGCTTTTGCACGGTGTTGGTCATCTCCATTAACCGATCGGCTAGTGTTGATTTACCATGGTCAATATGGGCAATAATACAAAAATTACGAATTTGTGGTGTGTTCATCTTTTACTCTTTAACTGGCCAAAAAATATCGAATTAATCTTGTGAATAACTGGGTCTACTTCGGTGATATTCATTAGTTTACTACATAACACATACACGGAACCCGAGAACAAACAGATAACAACGAACTTTGGGAATAATGACAAAAAGCTTTGGTCTGTTGCTTGCAAGCTAAAGACATTGACCGCAAAGTAGGCTGCAACTGAGGTAAAGCCGGTTGCAGATAACATGCGAACAACTGCTCCAACTAGCTTTCTATCTACCAGATGAGGTATGCGTGTTTGCATGATGACAAACAGTATAATAACTTCGATAATCGCTACTATTGACTGCGCCCAGGCTAGGCCGTACACACCCATGTCATAGTGCATTGTGAATAGGACAGCTAGGAATATATTCAAACCAATAGTGAATATTGAGATATACAGAGGTGTTTTAGTGTCTTGCTGGGCATAAAAGCTTCGTGCTGCAATGTGATAAACCGAGCGGAACAGTATAGCAATCGTCAAAATACCCAATATGTTAGCGATTGTGGCTTCACCACCGTTTTTGATAAAGTGGACCAAATAACCACGGGTAAAGAATGCTATGGCTGCGGCTGGTAGGGATAGCCATATGATAACCCTAATTATCGACTGTAACTCTTTGCGAAACAGGTCTGGCCGACCCTGTGCTAACCTTTCGGTCATCTTTGGAAAGGCGGCGGTCGAAATAGCCACTCCAATCAGGGTAATTGGCAACATATGCAACGTAAATGCCTGTTGATAGGCACGGATAGTACCAGCGGTCATACGTGAGGCTAGGTTGGTCTCAACCAAACTGTTAAAATAATCGATACCTTGGTCAAAGCTACGAGCTGGCAAAAGTTTTAGGACTGTTCTAAAGCCATAGTTTTTCCAGTAAATTTTGAACCTATAGTCAAAGCCCAAGCCAATGAGACCACAAGCACTGATGATTAATTGCATGATAGAACCTAGTACCACACCTAGAGCAACCCCCATGATACCGCCTTCAAACACTTGTACGCCAAATATTGTTATGCCGTTCGCAAACACGGTGATACCGATAATGATACCGATATTATATACAACTGGGGCCAAAGCGTAGAATACAAATCGCCCAACTGCCTGCTGCATGCTGGCAAATACAGCAGATATAGCAAATAAGAATGGGTTGATGGCAATGACCCGCATCATACTGACAGCCAATCCATGGCCAGATTCATCCAAACCTGGACCAACAACATATTTAACTAATTGATCAGCAAATATGATGATCAAGATACTGGCTATCATAGTGATGAGCGCCATAAAATTAATCATACTGGTCGACAATTCCCAGGCAGACTTTTTGTTGCCAGCAACTAGTCGCTCATTAAATACAGGTATAAACGTCACACTCAGAGCACCAGAAACTAGCAAAAAGAACATAAAGTCAGGGATAGTGAAAGCCACAGTATAAGCGTCAATACCAACTGGGTAAGTGTCAAAATAATTAGCATTGAGTAGGCGGTCTCGGAATAGTCCTAACAGACTAGAGACCAAGGTTGCACCAGCTAGCAAACTAGCTGCCCAAGATATTGGCAGCTTTTGGTTTGCTCTGGCTACGGCAACGCTAAATCGTCCCATCTAATATAGTGCAGCTTCCTTTGGTAAAACCGCGCCTTTCAGTACTGAATTAATTTCTTTCTCATTGATTGTTTCTTTTTTTAGCAACGCTTGTTTAAGGTCTTCTAGCGGCTCTAGGTTGTGCTTGATAATTATCTCGGCACGCTTAGCAGCTTCTCTGATGAGAGCCTCAACTTCCTTATCAATTTCTTTAGCAGTCTCATCACTATATGGACGTTCGTGCACCATACGATCAAACATCATACCGCCGGCATCTTCATGAAACACCTGGTCGCGAAGCTTGGTCCCCATACCCTGTTCTATTACCATATCTCGAGCTAACTCAGTTGCTTTGCGTAAATCACTACCCGCACCAGTTGTAACACGGTCAGGACCATATTTGATTTTCTCTGCAACCCTTCCCCCTAGCATTCGCGCTATGACATCCTTGTATTCGATAATAGAGGTGTAATTTTTATCCTCCGGCGGTAAAGCCCACGTAACACCACCCGTACCACCGCGTGGAATAATTGTAACTTTATGAATAGGATCACTATCTGGCGCAACATGACCAACTAGCGCATGACCAGCCTCATGGTAGGCTGTCATCTCTTTATCAGCATCGCTCATAATCTTTGTTTTACGTTCTGGACCGATTGCTACTTTTTCAAACGCCTCCGTGACGTCATCGTTATTGATAATTTTACGGTTATTTCTGGCGGCTACGATTGCACTTTCATTTGCAATATTTGCTAAGTCTGCGCCTGAACTACCTGCGGTTTTTGATGAGAGCGCTTTGATATCAACGCTACTATCAACTGGTTTGTTTTTGAAATGAACCTCCAAAATTGCTTCACGGTCTTTGCGTTCCGGCAGTGATATTTGGACACGTCGGTCAAAGCGACCAGGTCGCAACAATGCTGGATCTAACACATCAGACCTGTTGGTAGCAGCGATGACAATAACGTTTGAGCCTGTTTCGAATCCGTCCATTTCAACTAATATTTGGTTCAAGGTTTGTTCACGCTCGTCGTGTCCACCACCCATGCCGCTACCGCGCTTGCGACCAACTGCGTCGATTTCGTCGATAAAGATAATCGCCGGAGCGTTCTTTTTGGCTTTGGCGAACAAATCACGAACACGAGAGGCACCGACACCAACAAACATTTCAACGAATTCTGAACCAGAAATACTAAAGTACGGTACACTTGCCTCGCCTGCAACCGCACGCGCCAGCATTGTCTTGCCTGTTCCCGGAGGACCTACTAACAGCACACCTTTTGGTATTTTGGCGCCAACAGATTGGTATTTTTTAGGATGTTTCAGAAAATCTACTACCTCATATAAATCTTCTTTTGATTCATGATTACCAGCGATATCGTCAAACTTAACTTTTTCTTTGTCGCTGCCGTATAGTTTGGCTTTACTGCGGCCAAAACCTAGGGCTTGATTACTCTGCCCTTGTGCTTGACGGAACATAAACCAAAACAAGCCACCGATTAATAATATTGGCAAGAATAGGGAAGCTAAATTCCAAATCGTTGAGCTAGTACTACTTGGCTCTTTAACCTCTACTACAACATCCGCTTTATGCGATAGGCCTTGTTCGTAAATCGAACTGCCTTCTTCCTTGTACGATTTTTCAGTCGGCTTGTCTTTGCCATCTGGCGTAACTTTGATATCGTTGCCTTCTATTTGGATTTTTTTCAATTTTCCGGCGTTTGCCTCTGCGACTACCTCAGAGAATGGAACCGATTTTAAGTCATCGCGGGGTGTTGCTAGTCCAATAGCTATCAATATAAAGAGTGTGATAAGCAGCCAAAACAATACATTTCGTGCCATTACTCCCCAATTTTTCTTGTCCTGTTTTTTCGCCATATACGGAGTTGTCCTGATCCTTCCTACAAGTTTTTCTACTGGTATTATTTTACCACGGTTAAGATGTTTTTGTGTGTGAACTTGAGGCTTTTATCACCGCTCAGTTCTATTTCTGTACCAGGCTTTGCGGTTTTGATTGCCATCAGCGCGCGCTTGGCTTGTGGGCGGGTTATTTTTAATTGCGAGCGCAGAACTTCTAATGATACCGACTCTGGCCACATGATGAAATCGTGCCTTTTATCACTAGTTAATTTGATAGTATTAGAGTCAATCTCATCTGTTAAGTCTAACTGGGATTGATATAATTGTAGAAATTCTGCCCGTTGCTCAGCGCTCATTTTTGTCACTATTTTGTGACGAATTTCGTTACGTAAATATTTGATTTCTTGGTTTGTGCTATCCTCTACCCAACTCAGTTTATTGCTTTTCGCATAAGCTAAAATATCAGCCTTTGTAAAATTTAACAGTGGTCGCAGGACGTGCTCCGTACTACGCAGCGAGATAAGCCCGCGCCAGCCAGTGCCGCGTGTTAGATTGATTATGATGGTTTCAACTATGTCGTCACTATGATGAGCTGTGATGATTTGTCGTGCATTGTATTTATCCTTAACACTACTCAAAAAAGAGTATCTTGCGTCTCGTGCTTGTTCTTCGCTTGCGTCCTTGCCTAGACTTGCAGAGCCCAGTTCAAAATTTAAATCATATTTTAATGCCAGTTGTTTTACAAATTGCGAATCTGTCGCAGAATTTGAACGAATACCGTGGTCAAAATGTGCAATGATTAGCTGTAAACCTGATTGTTTACTCAACAAATCTAGCAATACCACAGAGTCCACACCGCCAGATACGGCAACAATATATGTGCCAGTCTTTAAACTGCTTAGTTTCATACTCTTATTTTTACTGCTAGCCAAATACCAAATAAACCACCAACGAGGCCACCGAATATACTAGGCCCGCCTAGGCCCGTTGGGTCCCAACCTGCTAAAACAGGTATATATGCACCTAACGTGCCGAAAATTCCTGCCATGAGTGTGATGACGCCCTTGTTCATATCCTCTATTCTACTCTACTTTTTTAAACGTTTTAGGAAAAATATTGGCACAAATGAG
>JAUSMW010000110.1 GCA_030645815.1 Candidatus Saccharimonadota bacterium | reverse complement strand
TGCCACGCCCAATACTGTAGATTAATACGAATACGCCGCCTAGCATGACGCCGTTCGTGATAACGCTGTTCTTACGTTCCAGTAAAAAGCTGATAATCAACAATATAACAGCAAACACCATCGAGATAATCGAGACGTTACGGTGATAGACTTGGGCTACCTTTTCGTAGGCGCGGTAGTCTTGCTCGTACTTCACCTGCTGCGCATTGACTTCTGGTGAGCCTTCTGTCTTGTTCAGCTGCGCCTCGGACAAGACGGGATATTCTGGCGCTTTCGGTGATTCATAAAATGTTGCAATCCCCATGCCGACAAATACGGCTATGATAAGGCCTAAAAAGAATGTATATACGAGTCTGAGTAGTTTGTCTTCCATGAGCTTATTGTATTCCTACGTAACACTTTTTACAACAAACCACTTCTGCTTAGATCCTTAATTGCATAGTGTTCAGGATGCAAATCCTCTACCGTATACGCCTCGTCAGATTCATGATTGTATTCGACTGAAAAATCAACACGATAGTAATCGTTTGCTTTGATGGATTTATAGAAAATATTGGCCTTGTGTGCATGATCTGTTTTCGGGATAGCGCCTCTGTACAATATAATCTCGTGTGCTTGCCCTGGGCTCAAGCGGCGATCAATCTCAGTCTTGGTATCCAAGATGACGCATTTATCAATTTCGATATCAACGTCCGACGTATTGGTCGCCCATACCGTCACGTCCATGTCACCACCATTGATATGCGACTCGCAGTGCTGAAGCATAAACGTCGGAATGACTTTCGCCTCCTCCTTTGCCGGCGCAGCAGGCACAGATTCATTAACTGGCGGTGCAGTCATCGACGACGAGGTCTGCTCCGTGTCTAGTGACTGACGCGTACCGCTAGGTGCATCAAACACCGGCTTTCCTTGTATCATTTTCCCTAAAGCTTTAAAAAATCCCATATTACCCCCTCTAGCAAGTTGTCGTGTTATTATCTCACACCTACCTTACCCACTTCTACAGTATGCGGTCTAAATACTGAAAAATAACTTAGTGAAATGTCAATTCTTGTTTGATTGGCGTAAATACGATTAAATAATAGGCAGATTCAAAGTGAGGGTAGATTTT
>JAUSMW010000109.1 GCA_030645815.1 Candidatus Saccharimonadota bacterium | reverse complement strand
TCAGTGAACGATGGAGTGCGGGGTTTTGACCTTAATAGGCAAGGAAACCGTCTGACAATTAGTTTAGCCCCGGGCGTTAACGTAATATTGCGAACTTGGCATGAGATGGATATTGTTAAGTTGAATCAGTTGGCTATCGTGGATCAGATTGTCGCTGTTGTTTCGGACGAAAAACTTGGAAATACATACCAAAAAAATCTTGAGTTAGATGGATCAGCGGTCAATACAGCGACAATACGAAAAAAAATTCTTGAGCGGCTGTCCAGATGGCAAGATCTTCGTAGCTGGGATGACCAAACCGCTCGCCCCTCTGATGAAGAATCGAAAATTGTGAATCCTTTTTCGTACTGGATGATCAACCCGTTCCAGGAGATTGAGCTACTTCATGCAGTTGCACAACCACTGCGTTCTGCTGAACTTTCCGAAAGCTCGAAAAATATTAGAGAAAACCTGAAAGTAATGCAAGTGCCTAGGCATATGAGTGGGCTCGAAAGCCCCTTTAAAATTGTACGTCGGCCTCGCGAAGTCAGTGCTACATTTAAGGGACACATACGACTTGATCGAACTAGTACTCGTAGCGTAGATGCACATGCCACATGGACTGACAATGCATCGAGGGCAACCTTGAACCGCAAATCTGGTTTGTATGAGGTTAAGACAGAAAGCCGTAAGGGACTTCTTTTCTCCCTTCGAGAACTTGTGAAAGTTGCGATAGATGATAGTGGGGCGTCACCTCCAACGCCCTTACAGCCTGAACTAGATGCAAAACAAAATCTTCAGAAGCTGGAAGACTCAATACCGGTTAGCGATGCGCGACCTGAAGCAACTAAGCCGGTGACATCACCTTATGATTTCGGTGATACGCGGGCTCGAGTTATCGACATTGAGCTTTTAACCCATGCGCGTCACGCGAACGAGTTTGCCAGTGCGGATCCATCCATTCACACGATCAAGTCGCCACAGAAACGGGTGGTGGTACCCGGTACAGCGCAGCCACAACCCCCGAAAGTGGAATATGTAATGCCTCTGTATCAATGGATGGTTGGTTCTATAGGCGGTGAGGGGGTGCGGCGGACCCGCGAGGCGGGATGGTTCAGAATATGGCTGGGAGATGAATGGTACTCTTCAGGTAATGGTGAGTTATTAGCGCTAGTTTGTTGGCCTGGAGATCTATTAGATCCAGCCGAGCGGAGCTTTTTATTAAGCCGCACGCGTAAGATGAAATACCTGTTTGAGGACCCAAACAAGTTGCCGGCGGTAGAGCCGTTTATCACTCGTTGGGGACTTGACCCACTACTGTTCGAAACTGGCGAATTTTGGAATATGCCCGCTTCGGCATTAAAAAATCGTCTACGCGATCTAACACAGCTCAGCCAGAGCGCGTTGTTGGACGACAATGCTCTTAAAGTTGACCTACACCATTTGAGTGATGTGCCTACCTTTGAACCGCAGTTTAACCTCGGATGGCTTGCGCCAGAGCCCGAAGAATGCGATGAAAAAAAGGTGGTACTTGCGTTATACCGGCCCGTATCGGACCCAATTTCTGGCCGGTGGTATGCGGACATACAAATTGATCCGCTTCACGCCTACCAACCATTCGTGCGATTAGCCCTGGCGCGCTATCAGGCGCACGCGCTTCAAGACAATGTAGACGAGGATAAGGCTAAACATTATTCATTGAGACTATCGAACATTGTTCCAACGGACTTTATTCAGCTATTACCCGAACGGTCAGCTACTTTGATTCCACGGTGGAAGAGTAGTGACGTAATGAAGACTTTTGATATCGTAGTAGCTGGAACAACTCTGCGTGAGGATAACACCAAAGGTATGTCCAGAAGTGAGTTTAGTGTGAGAGTAGAGGAGCAAAAAGTTGGTTTAATCCCACAAGAAAGCGAAGGGCAGATTAATGGGGGATGGGTTCCGGTAAGGATTCACCTGGATAATGATTTGCAAGCATACCATAAAGAACTGGAATACATGCTGCGTGACGGTGTGTGGCGCGCAACAGTTGCATTTAAGCATCAAACTAGCCGAATTTATTCTCTGGCCATTGAGGAATACGAAGTGATGGCCACCCATGAGAAGAACATAGTGAAGAGGCTGGTTTATTTTGATCGGATTCCGATTCGAGTGGATCGGAGTTGATTATTTCTATGCTTTGGCATTTTTTATTCGGAAAACTTTCATTTCGGAATTATTTAGCAGACAAAGGGTCGAGGGTCGCCACTTGGAAGAGCTATAGAGACTGGTCAGGCAAATTATCTGCAACAAACGCCCTGAGCATCTGGAGATGGAATTTGCGCTATGGAACCGTCCCGGATGTCATACAGCTGATTGAGTGCGAATGAGGTTAGTTACTTCAAAGTAGTTAAAACAACCAATGTACCGATGGGATGATCAAATGAGAAAAATCCATGAAGGAAACAAATACAATTTAAACTTGGAGGAGGCACTAAAAGTAATTCGAGATTTTTCGAATGTATTAACATTTGCAGGGAAGTTGATTGATGACCATAACTTTCAAGAAAGAAAACTAGTTGTCCTTTCAACTAGTGAGATCATATCAATTCAAGAGAGTGACATTCTCACTAGGTACCTCAGTTCAGATGGTTTAGATATTGTGCAGATACATTGTGGAGCACAAATATGGAGGATAGAACCATCGATCCTTACAATCCAATCTTGCTCCAGTGGTTCTTTCAGAAATATGGAGAACTTAACACCTCCTACTCCACCCACTCCGAAAGAAGGTGATCCGATACCTGCAACTGCGGGCGACCAACAACAACTGCTGAAGACTGCTCTGTTGCCTAAATCAATCGTGGGTGCAGCTTCACTATACTCCGGACAGTGTGCTGGAGGTGATTCGTTGGAAAATAATTGTGCGCACTACTTATCGGATGCCTTTATTCGTGCTGGATATGATGAACTACTCCCCTCTAATGATTGCGTAACAGCTCGGTGCGGGACAGACGCAAAACGAGTTATTAGAGCGAAAGATATGTGGTGCTGGTTCAAGTCTATTGCGAAAGAAAGCAGGACTGTTCTCCCAAACAAGGAGGGATTTTGGGCCGTTTTTCAGTGGAAAGAAGGTGCCTATCCGGGAGGTCACGTTACAATTATCGACACGGACAACAGTAAATACTATGGCACAGGCAATTATCCAAACTGGGACCAATACGCCTACAAATGGTAACGTAGAGAACGAATGCTCAACAAATTATTCTGTAAGCCTTTAAACGCAAATGATAGATCTGAATTAACAACAGAGACAATTATTTAGGTGTGGTAACTCATGTTGCTTCTGAGTGCTTGTTGCTTCAAAGTTTTACAAAACAACTACAAAACAACATAGAATACCTCTGCAAACTATGGGTGGGGGGATTGTGCCCATTATACCTGCTGGACGTGTTACGCTATCCCTAAGTTGAACTAGTCTCAATCTGAGCTGACAATGCACTTGTAAAAGTGAGTGTTACCGAGTTTGATATGGGTGTCGAATCCGTTATCAAAGTTAAAGAAGGGTAACGCTCATGTTTTATACTAGCAACCCAATCATTAAACATAAAGCAGGATTGCTCAATCTTGCTTCACAACTTCAAAACGTCTCCAAAGCCTGCAAGATTATGGGCGTATCGAGAGAGACTTTTTATCGTTATCAGGAACTCGTTGAAACCGATGGTTTAGAAGGACTCATCAATCGCGAGGGCCGTGTACCTAATATTTAGAATCGTGTTGACGACTGTACAGAACAAGCTGTCATCGGTTATGCAGTAGACTTTCCTGCACATGGTCAGCACCGCACCAGTAATGAAT
>JAUSMW010000108.1 GCA_030645815.1 Candidatus Saccharimonadota bacterium | reverse complement strand
CTTCATTGCCAATATTTCCACTGTTATCCCTTATATTATAAAGCACATAATAAGTGCCTACATTGTTCACATCAACACTACCTGTCCAGGTTAATGTTAAATAATTAACTCCCCAGTAATTGTCTTTGGGGATTACTATTTTACTTAAATCTATGGCTGAACCCACCTGCTGTGTGTATATATTGTTGAGTGGCGTAATTAACCAGGGCCTTGTGGTATCTCCTACTGTTATGGCCCTGCCTGCTGTACGGGTAAATCCAAAAGCATCTATAATTGTATATATATTGCTGTATACTCCCAGTTTTGAGGTATCTAAATTACTGGTAGTAACTACCTGGTTGGTGATATCTCCTCCCTGATTGTCTTTTGCAACATAGCCGGGTTCATTGTATTTGTGGTAAACCTCCAGGTACATAGATGAGGCTCCGTTAATGGTTATCGTTGGTCCTGTTTGGTTCAAAATAACATAAACCGTGCGGTTTAAGGTATCACTTATATTGCCATACAAATCCCGTACGATATATCTCAGGTAATTGGGTCCTACTTTGCTTGTATCTACTGTGCCCAGTATTTCCAGTTTCGCGCTGATATTGCCTTCAAAATTATCATAGGATATTACGCCCGGATCCACATATGCCTTATGTATTTCGGTATATATCGTTGGCATGTCTATTAATGCAATCGTTGGTTTTACTGTATCACGTGGGAAGCTTACTATATAATCCCTGAACACGCCTAAAAACAACACACTTGCATTTAACTGGGTACCTGCATAAGTTACACCTACCCGCATACGTGTACCTCCCAGCGTTTGCGTACCTGAAATACTAATTGTATCGGTTCTTGAAAGTGTGGTTTTATTCATGTCATTCATCACCAGCTCATCATTGGTAAACAAACCATCCATGTTGTAATCTATCCATGCTTTCCGATCCATCGGACTTGATGTTCCAGGACGAACTACAGTTAATACATGTTTCTGGCCTCTGTACATATTGGCCGATTGCAGACCGGTTATCATCTGGTAGCATGGGTTGTAAGAATTAACCGCTGTATCAATTCCATTTTGCAAAGTAACACGGCTTATGCCAATACTTCCGTCGGCCAGGTTTATATCCGATAAACACTGTGGCTGATCGTATGCTCCGATATTTATATAATCAACCTTGATTAATGAATCGGTTCCAAACATATTGGTGGCTACTAATTTTATCGTAAATTTTGTTCTTGAGGTAAACCTTACAATCGGGTTGCGGCTGTTTACACTGGTGCCAAATAAAAACTGTACACTCGCTGCCGGAGTCATGGTCCATTTCCAAACACTCGGGCCAAACAAACTCTTATCGGTAAACCAGAATGTATCGGTATTAAATCCCTGTACTTTATCGGCATCAAACCTTACCACCGGTTTGGTTGTGGTTGGCAGGAATAATACATTTTTACAACTGGTATCAGTTCCTACACAATTATATGTAACCAGACACAGTTTCTTAAACTGAGGTGTAGTAATTAAAAAAGTTCTGGTAGTAGTTGCACCAGTCGAATCATAAACGCCATTGCCATCGGTATCCCATGAATACTGCATCAATGTTCCTGTTGAAGCGTTTGTGTAAACTGTAGGTTGCAAACTGAAAATAGTATCAGGAATTACAATCCGTGAAATGGGTCTGCCATAGCTGGCAGGTAATATAGCCCAGCGTATGGAGAAGCCTGCTGAATCGTATGGAACCGGAGGTGCAGTACCTCCCACCTGGAATTTAACAAACAATCGGCTTCCGCCTCTAACTCCGTTAGCAATAATAGAAGGCGGCAGTAAACTTACATTGGAGCCTCCCAGTTTTCTCAACACCGGTGCTGCTGCACTGCTGCCATTATAAATAACCAATGAATCGCTTGGCAGCATTTTTATGCGGTCAACAAACAGGAAAATACTATCGGCACAGGGCTGTAATAAAAATCCCTGGCAGCCTGTAAGCTGACTTCTTGTATAGCTCAATCCCGGTCCGCTCGGACCGAACATAAAGCCTTTA
>JAUSMW010000103.1 GCA_030645815.1 Candidatus Saccharimonadota bacterium | reverse complement strand
TGCCACTAACATTGCCACCACCGCCACCAACCAAGCAGCTACTGCCACTAACATTGCCACCACCGCTACTAACCAAGCCGTTGCCTCAGCCGACGCTTCTTCTTCACATAACAATATGCAGCCGTCATTGGCAGCTAATATCTTTATCAAGACATAACCCCACGCCTATGCTAGTATTCTAATCAGCTACAGAGAGGCTTTATACGCCAAATAACCAGGTGGCTAGGCCATGAGCAGTGAGCACTAAATATTAGGAAGGGAACCTCAGTAATGGGCAAGAAAGCAGAAACCATTGTCATCGGCGGCAAGGTGCATATCCTCCTGCCGGGTCGATTTCCGTCGAGTATAGATCCAAAAACGGTGGCCTGCGTGCGCGGTTACCACGACGAAACCGGCTACGGAGTGGTCGTGCACACCACCGAAGGATTCTCATTTACCGTTGTCCCAGTTGACGAAGAGCAGACAGCTGTCGAGCTACACGCCCTAGTGCTCAAAGCACTACAGGACTAATCCGCCGGCTGTACCTGTATTTGGTTATTTTGAAGGGTCTCACGCTACAATCTGTTTTTTTAGCAATTTTGGGGCACTACTTTTTACATGGGCTACAGCAGGTTGCGGTTCAGCGATCTTTTTGTTTCTTGTGCGGCGGTTTTGTAGCCACACTAGGCCAACAGATATTTGGTAGAGTAAGATAACTGGCGCGGCCATAATGAGTTGATTCACCGGGTCGGGGGTGGGGGTCAAGACCGCCGCAATAATAAAACTAAAAAGGACTACCCAACGCTGCTTCTTCATAAGATTACGAGGATTTTGGGGTTTGATGCGGTTGATAAACAACATGATCAGGGGCAGCTGAAAAAGCACAGCAAAGCCAAGTAAGTAGCTAAAAACAAAGTTCAAATACTCGCCAACTATTATCAAAGGTGTAATGTTCTGGCTGTCGTAATTGGTCAAAAACCGGAGTGCCGCTGGCAGACTTACAAAATATCCAAAAGCAACGCCAAGCGTTGCTAAGGCCAATGATGATACCAAAATCTTTATGGGTCGCTTTGCTCCCAGTCTCTTAAATGCTGGGGCTAAAAACTGGCAAATTTGGTAAAACAAAAAGGGTATGCCCACCACTAGCCCGACCAAAACCGAAATCTTAAGCATGGCATTAAAGCCACCAATCGGTGTGTTGTAGTAAAGTTCCTGCTCAAGTGGTCGCTTTAAAATTCGAAACAAAGGTTCGTGGATAGCGTAGCCAAAACCACAGCCTACAACTACTACCATAATCACGTAGAGAAAGCGTTTTCGAAGCTCTCTTATATGTTCGCTAAATGGCTGAAACTTTACGTCTTTCACCCATAAACCCGTCTAGACTTTAGTGGTTTTGTTATCCCGGGATTTATCAGTACTTTTGCTGTCTGTATCTTTACCTTCGTAACCGGCCTTCAAATTTCTGGCCGATTCGCCAATGCTACGAGTCAGTTTTGGTAGTTTAGTGCTTCCAAAAAGCAATAGTAGTATCACTAAAACAATTATTAGTTCTGGCCAACCTATATCCATGTCTGCATCCCTCTTTCTACACTATTAATACAACCACTATACCACCTCTTGCGTTACCGCATATACGTAAATAGCAAATTTACTTGCTATAAAGCCGGCTAAATGTACAATTAAACATAAGAGATAAGGAATAGTTGTGAGCAACCAATACATCAAACAGATAGATAATATCCTAAAACAAGAAGTTGATAGGGCGCAGTTCTTAAAATACACTGGCTTGGCCCTGCTCGGAGTGATGGGCGTTTCTGGTTTCATTAAAAACCTGCATAAGAATGTCAGCCCTAGCCCAAAGACTACAACGAATCGGACTACTGGTTATGGCAAGAGTGCATACGGCCGTTAGGCTGTCGATACTTCGGCAGGTATTAGCGTTACTGCTACTGGTGTTACTTCTATTTCCGGCCACCGCGCTAGCGACAACTTATGGCTCTGGTAGCTACGGAGACTGCGAGTTCGAAGATGGTTGTGCGGCAGTAACCACAGGCAGCACACCGACTACAGGTACAACGATCACTACCACAAATACTACACCTACAAACGACGATACAGGCACAACGGATACGGATACTAATTCTGGGAGTCCAGAGACCTCAACGCCCATTACGACCGATACTACTAACACCACCGAAGACAACGTGTCGCAAATCAAAAAAACCTCCAGATTTAGCTGGCTCTGGTGGCCAATCG
>JAUSMW010000099.1 GCA_030645815.1 Candidatus Saccharimonadota bacterium | reverse complement strand
AGGGACTCCAACTGCTAGTATATCAGCAGGAACTTCGGGTGCTCTGTACCTTAGTGCCAATGGGAGCCTCCAGACAACCGCATTCCAAACCCTCACAATTGGTGGATCAACTACAGGAAATGTAGCTATTAACCCTAAAGCAGGCAACGGAACTGTATTTATCAACCAAGCCTCAACTGCTCCCACTGTGGCATTGGCAATAGGCAGTGGAAATGCTTTAACTGCAAATAATTTAGGTCAACTTACATTTAATCCATCAACCTCATCAACATCTGCCAACTTTACCAATAACATTACACCAATAAATATTGGAGATACAGGATTACATACAACTCTTGATAATGCTGCACTTCCAGCAGGAAGGAGTGGATCTGGGTATGCAAGCTATGGAAATTACATGTATCTTGTTGGAGGATCCAACACTGGAGGCACGGCTACTACAAATGTTTATTACGCAAAAATGAACCCTGATGGAACAATAGGTCAGTGGATCGAAACAGCTTCACTTCCTGCAGTAAGAACCCTAGCCGCAGCTGTTGCGTATAAAGGATATCTGTATGCACTTGGAGGCCACAACGATGCAACAGACCAGTCAACCGTATACTATGCTCCAATAAGTAGCAATGGTACTGTAGGGCCATGGAATACAACAAGCTCACTTGGTGCCGGACGTAATGGAGGCATGGCCGTTGCTTATGAAGGATATATGTATTTCATGGGAGGAACAAATTCCTCTTCCCAAACAACTACATATACAGCGCAAATCAATAGCAACGGAACAATTGGAACTTTTAGTACGTCTACAGCGCTTAATACAGCAAGATCTTACGCTGCAGTAGTTGCACACAACGGATATGTCTATCTTGCAGGAGGTACTGATGGAAGTGGTACTTCCTTAAGCACAGTCCATTCCGCAACTCTTAACGGTGGTGTTATCGGAAGCTGGTCAGCAACAAATGCTCTTCCGGGAGCAGCTCTCAGACGCGCACCAACAGGAGTCCTTATTAATGGACGCCTTATCGTTACCGGAGGATCAACTACTGCAGTTGCAGGTGGTGGACAGTCGACGGTATATTCTGCAACGCTTAACAATGGAGTTGCAACATGGACTACTCTTTCAAATTCCTTGACAACCTCACTCACCAACCATATGGCCGGTGTTTCAAACGGCTATATGTACATATTTGGAGGAGTTAATACAGGAGGAACACGTCAAACAACTGTTTATTCAACACCTGTTGCTACATCTGCATTTGCATTTAATACAAACAGTACATTTAACCAAGGCAATCTTTTGGATCTCTGGAACGGAAATACTTCTAAATTTGCTATTGACTATGCAGGGAATATCGTAGCCAGTGCAGGGGCAGTATTTAAGCCAAACATGGATGCAACAGACTCATTGGGAATTGCAACAGCAAATGGAACTTCTTATGTCAACTTTGACTCTCTAAATCAAAGAATGGGAATTGGAACCAAGACTCCAACTGCTTCACTTGATGTAAATGGAATAGCCTCAATTTCAGGTCAACTAACACTTTACGGAACAAATGCCATCCAAACAACAGCAAACCAAACACTAACCTTGGGAGGATCAACCACCGGAAACATTGTACTTGCACCTAATGCAGGTTCCGGATCAATCAGAATGACAAATTTCACAACAAATGGCGGAATACTGTATACCAATGGCTCAGGGGTTCTTTCACAGATGGCAGCAGGCGGAGCAACTCAGTGTCTTCTTGGTGGAACTACCCCAACTTTTGGATCATGCTCTACCGGAAGCGTTTCAAGTCCATTCACAACGAATGCCGGTGCTATTGTTCCCGTGAATACAACAAATGACTTCTTACTAGGAGCTATATCAACAACCAGTGCCAAATTTGCAGTTTTGAATATTGATTCAGGTACACCAACAGCTTCCGTTTCGGCAACAGGAGTAGCAAATAGACCGGGACTCTATATGACCGGGTCTGGAACCCTCTCATCGGTCAACAAGGGAACTCTGACGATTGGATCAAGCGACACAGGAAATATTGCAATTGGTACTGATGCAACAGCTAGATCTCTAACTATTGGCAATACCACGGGAGCAACTGCGGTCAATATTAATAGTGGCACTGGGAATATTGCCCTTGCCTCAACATCCACCGGGGATATCACTCTCAATTCCTCAGATACCCTGCTTCTTGATGCAGCTGGTGTTTTGGAGCTCAATTCCTCAGCAGGAGTTATCTCAATTGGAAATGATGCAGTTGCTCAGAATATAAATCTTGGCACTGGTGCTGCGGCAAGAACTATCACAATTGGCAACATTACCGGTGCAACAGCAGTCAATGTAAATACGGGTACGGGTGGCTCGCTATTTACAACTACCGGAGCTGGGGACTTTACTGTCACCTCAGGTGATGATGTCACCATCAATGGCGGAGGGGCAAATGCGGCTATCAGTATAGGCACTGTTGCTACCGCACACACTATAATTATAGGTAATGAAACAGGAGCATCTTCTCTTGAGCTTGATTCAGGAACCGGATCAATTTCAATTGGTAATGCAATTGCAAAAATAATAAATATTGGAAATACTACTGATGCAACAGCACTCAACTTTGACACCGGTACAGGAGGAATTAATTTTGGTGACAATGCAAATACAAAGACAATTGATATTGGAGGCGTAACAAGCTCAGGCACGGATACAATAAATATAGCAACAGAAGGAACGGCGGCTGATGTATTATCAATTGGTAACTCAAATGCCTCGACAACCGTTGCAATAACTGGTGGAAATGATTGGAGTATAACCGCCGGAGGAGTACTAAATGTAGCCTCATGTACCGGATGCGGAGATGGAAGCTCCAATTGGACACTGTCAACCGCAAATGGAACTTTATCTCCCAACAATAATACCCTAGACCTTATTTATGGAGGGACAACAACTGCCTCTGCTAAATTCGCAGTCCTTAATATGAATGGTACTGGACCTGCAACAGCAACGGTTTCTGGAAACTTAATTGTCATGCCAAGAAATGGAGATGGAGGAAGAGTTGGAATTGGAATTACTAATTCCCCAGAGAAATTTGCCATGGCTGGAGGAAATTTCATACACACATCAAGCGGTGACCCAACTTTGAAAGGTACATATGATACTAGTGGTGGTGCCCGCGGAGTTCAGGTCTCAGGTAAATATGCTTATGTGGCGGATGATACTTCAGGGCTTCAAATTATTGATGTAAGCGTCCCAACAAGTCCAACCCTTGTTAGCACCTATAATACTAGTGGGAGTGCTCTAGGTATAAAAGTTGCTGGAAACTATGCATATGTGGCTGACGGTACTGCAGGCTTACTGATTATAGATATAAGCAATCCCACGTCTCCCCAGCTAATAAGCTCTATAGATACACCTGGTAATGCATATGATATTGATATTAGTGGTCAATACGCATATCTTGCTGACGCAGGCGTTGGTCTTCAAATCATTAATATATCAAATCCAATGTCACCACTAATTGTCAAAACGTTTAATACTAGCGGAAATTCATTCGGTGTATATATATCCGGGAAATATGCATATGTAGCAGATGAAACTCCTGGACTTTTAATACTTGATATATCAAATCCATTTTCACCTTTCAGGGCAGGAGTATATAATACTGCTGGAGCTGCAGACGATGTATATGTATCGGGTAAATATGCTTATGTAGCTGACAATACGAACGGGCTACAAATAATTAACGTAAGCAACCCAACAGCGCCTACACTTGCTGGTTCATATGGTACAACTAATGCACAATCTCTATTTGTTTCCGGCAAATATGCTTATGTGGGGGATTATACATCTGGACTTCGAGTTATTGACGTGAGTAACCCATCCTCTCCTACATTAGTAGGCACATACAATACGAGTGGCGAAGCAAGAGGATTATATGTTTCCGGCAAATATGCTTATGTGGCGGATAATGCGAGTGGTTTACAAATTATCGATATTAATGGTATAGAAACGCCATCTTTATATGCTGGGTCGTTGGGAAGCGGAAATTTAACAATAGATGAAAATGCTGAGATCGGGAATAGTTTATATGTAAGAAACGGGTTAAATGTAGGATTTGGTGGAATACTTTCTAACGGTGCATTTACATTCTCGACAGCTTCAGGATCAGGAAATCTTATTATCGGTGCCCCTACTGGAAACGCACTACTTACCCTCAACAATACAGGCACTCAGGATATCTTTACTGCCTCTGCCTCAGGCACTACCCGCCTTGTTCTTAACAATTCAGGACAGTTACAGCTTGCAACTCAAGGCAGTACAGGGGGATTACTGCTGGGAGGCGATACAACGCTTTACAGGAGCGGAGCAACAGCACTTACCTCCAATGCAACAACACTTAATTTTGGAAGTGCCGCCCTCACCGTTTCATCATGTACCGGCTGCGGAGGTGGCGGTAGCTCCAACTGGACGCTGTCAACTGCAAACGGAACCCTCTCTCCAAATAATAATACCCTTGACTTCCTCCTCGGAGGGATTGCAACAACAAGTGCCAAATTTGCAGTGTTGAATATGAATTCGACAACCCCGACTGTTATGACAACGGGTAATTTAAGCATTCGTGGCGGAACAAGCAATCTCACTGCAAGTGCTGATGTTGCCAATCTGAATAAATCCATGGGAGCAAATGTTACAGGTAGCTGGTCTACGGGTGCTGCAGGTGGCACGGCCCGCTACGACCATACTTCCGTCCTTTACAACGGCAAGATTTATTCGTGGGGAGGGGAGAATCCTGATACAAACTACTTCAACACCGTTGATATCTATGATATTGCCAACAATTCCTGGTCGACAGGCACAGCCGGCGGCACGGCACGTAGGGGACATACTTCTGTGCTTTATAACGGCAAGATTTAGTCGTGGGGAGGTTATAGTGGAAGCAACCTCAACACCGTTGATATCTATGATATTGCCAACAATTCCTGGTCGACAGGCACAGCCGGCGGCACGGCCCGCAGGCTCCACACTTCTGTGCTTTATAACGGGAGGATTTATTCTGGGGGGGGTATTGATAGTGTAGGCGCCATCATTAACACCGTTGATATCTACGATATTGCCAACGACTCCTGGTCTACAGGCACTGCCGGCGGCACGACCCGCAGATCGCACGATTCCGTCCTTTACAACGGCAAGATGTATTTGTGGGGAGGCTGGAATGGAAGCAGCTACCTTAATACCGTTGACATCTATGATATTGCCAATAATTCCTGGTCTACGGGTACTGCAGGTGGCACGGCCCGCTACAACCATACTTCCGTCCTTTACAACGGCAAGATTTATTCGTGGGGAGGCAATAATGGAAGCGACCTTAACACCGTTGATATCTATGATATTGCCACCAATTCCTGGTCTACAGGCACTGCCGGCGGCACGGCCCGCTATATCCACACTTCCGTCCTGTACAACAGCAAGATTTATTCATGGGGAGGTTATGGTGGAGGCGCCCTCAACACCGTTGATATCTATGATATTGGCTTCAAACAGTCAATTCTCGCCCTTCAGGAAAATGGCCAGGACACGTTGAGCTTCCAGACAGGCTCCCAGCTTTTCCTAAGCAGCGGCCGAATGGGAATTATGGGGGGGAATGTAGGTATCGGTACCTCTACCCCAACTTCAACTTTCGAAGTCACCCACGCTGTCGGAAGCTCTGTAACTGGTAAAGCCCTAGCAGTATTTAACCAAACAGAAAACCAGGATATCTTCACTGCCTCCTCATCAGGCACTACCCGCTTTACCATCGGCAATACGGGAAATGTTGAGATTGGGACTGTAGATGCTCCAGGAAATTTTGCTATAGGCGCTCCTAAAGTAAGAATCTACTCTACTCTTGGTACTTCCCCCGCAGCCTCAATTTCTGCCGTAACATCAGGCACGGCTCTTATGATCACAAACGACGGATCAGGAGACCTCCTATCCGCAAGCTCTTCCGGACTTCGCAAATTCTGGATATCATCGGATGGATCTGTCAATTACACCGGAGACCTAAATGGCGTTGCTGGAGACTTTGCCGAATACTTCAAAAAGGCAGATCGAAATGAGCAGTTTGAGGCAGGACAATTGGTTTGTACCGGAAGCTCTGGCGTCACCAAGTGTACCGATGGCGCCAAGATGGGACTTATCGGTGTTGTTTCTGATAATGCTCTCATAAAAGGAGGGGGATTTCATGAAGATGACCCTACTTATGTACTAGTCGGTATGGTGGGACAGCTTGGCGTCAAAGTTAATGGTAATGTCATGAAAGGTGACGCACTAACATTCTCCTCTACCCCAGGGTATGCAACTGTCGCCCGGTCAGAGGCAGAGATCATCGGATACGCACTGGACAACAGCATTGTCGGAGAAGACAGAGTTGCAACGGTTATCCAACCAAGGCACTACAATCCAAATACTGCACTTCAAAAAGAGGGAGTATTTAACGGCCTGACAATTGCATTCAACAACGGTATTTATATCGTCCGCGACTCATTTGGCAACACATTAAATAATGTCAATGCATTCTCGAAGGCTGTTATCGGCAACTTAACTGCAGGATTTATAAACGCTCAAAAAATTGCTGTTAATGCTTTTGAAGCTACTACTTCCTCACTTGGAAATGCAACAGCCTCAACACTTGCGGTTGCAACTGACTCTATTACCATTGGCGGACAAAATATCCGTGACTTTATTATACAAACAGTCGCAAACGCCGGATTTACCAACCAGCCCATAAGCCCGTTAGCAGAAGCTCCCGAGATAAAAACAAATGTGATCTCCCCTCTTGCCGATACATCAGCACCATCAATTTCGTTTGAAAATTCTAAATTAAAAATTAAAAATTCAACTGAAACTGTCGCGTGGTTTGACAATACAGGCAATGCCACATTCAGCGGCGAGCTTACAGCTAGAAAGATTAATACAGATAATATCCAGGTCGCGGATGCCTCCATTTCAGGCACTCTTGCTGCCAACACTGTAACGACTCAACAATTGAACAATGCAGGCGACGCAAGCGTGGGTGGCACACTTCACGCCAATAACATAATTGCTAACAATATATCGGGTCTTGATGACAAAATTTCATCAATTGCAGGAAATCTCATCGCAAGCAATTACAACGGGGTTATAAATGCCGACATGATCAATGCGCAATTCGGAATATTTGAGCAAGGTATAACAGCAATGGGGCCGATAACCTCGCCGATTCTGACCGCAACAGACCAGCTAGCTGTCGGAAGCAGCTTTACCATCACCAACAATGCCATAAACACCATCGGCACTGATCTTGAAATTCAAAGCCTAAGACAAGGAAATATTGCATTTCAGGGTAGTCTTATAAAAATGGATACGGACGGCAATATGCAAATTGCAGGCAATCTAAATGTTATGGGTGAAATTGATGCAGTATTTGGAGTATTCTCGGGGAGTCTGACTACAAAAGCACTTGCCACTTCCATGATCTCCCCTCTTCCCGGAGATGATCTCATAATTAAACTTTCAGATGGACCATCAACCCCAAGCGGTAAGTTGAAAGTTCAAAACAGCCAAGGTCAGGAAGTTTTGTCTGTCAATAGCCAGGGGGATATCACCGCATCGGGCGCAGCAACTCTTGCCAAGCTCAATTTCAATTTGGTCGGCCAAGCTATAGCAACGTCTCTATCTGAGGCTGTTGCGACAGGAAGCGCCGGATTTGCAACACTTCGCGCAGGCCAACCCGAGCTAACCATCAAAAATCCAAATGTCACTTCCAAATCGCTTATATACATCACTCCATTCGGGGATAATGGCAACAAGGTACTCTATTTGTTGCGCCAAGTGCCACATAGTGAAACTGAGGATGGATCATTTACAGTAGGGTTATCGGGCACTGCAACGCAGAATATTCAATTCAACTGGCTGGTTGTTAACTAATGAAATTGAAAAACTTAAAAAACAATAAAACGGAGAGAGGGATAGCCCCGATTAAATCGGGGGGAAGCGAGCGCCATCCCCTTTGTCATCCTGCCCATCCTTTGTCATCCTGAGCCCAGCGAAGGATCTCTAACTCTTGACATTTTCCCTTCAAAGTATAATATACACAATTTGTATGTCGTATATGGTATATTGCATGGGAACAATTAACAACTTTACTGATCTCAATACTTGGAAAGAGGGGCATTTGCTTGTTATAGAAGTATTACAAGTCGTTAAATTGTTTCCTCGAAACGCTTATGCTCTCGTTGATCAGATAACTCGGTCCGCTATCTCAATAACATCAAATATTGCTGAGGGATTCTCGAGACAAAGCAAAAAAGAAAAAGTTCAGTTTTATCACATTGCAAAAGGTTCGCTTACTGAAATTCACAACCAGATATTGATTTGCTTTGATACGGATCTTATCGACTCAATACAATTCAAAACTCTAGAACTAAAAATTGAGACTGCGGGAAGACTTCTAACAGGACTTATTCGTTCGGCCGAATCTAAATCTTCCTAATCCGCAATATTCGATATACTACATACAATATACCTATTAGGCTCACTACTTGACATTTTTGTCAAATTGAGCCTAATATTAATATATGGAAACACCTGCCCAACAGCCTCAAGTTACTGACCCCATGAACCAGCCTTATACTCCTATCTCTGAAAGTGAGATGACAGGGTCGGACCCTGTCATTAACAACCAGCAGGACAATCCAGGCTCAAAATCCGGCAAAAATACCCTCCTCACCCTTGGCTCGCTTTTGGTCCTTGCCGGCATCATCGGCATCACTTTATATTTGTATATCCAGAACAAAACAAACACTCCAACTAAGTCAAAAATCGTAGCTAAAATAGAACCAGCAACTACAAAAGACACAACAAAACCCACACCTTACGTTCCAACAACACCCGAGGAGAAAAAAATGGCAGCAAATCTTGAAAAATACGGAGTTATCTGCCGTCGTTTTACATCAGTTGAAGAGGCATTGAAAACACCGGAAATCGCCTGCGTTCTTGACCTATCCAATCAGGGGCTTACATCGATTCCAAGCGAAATTACAACAAATAGATTGCAAAATATTAGTGAGCTTAATTTGAAAAATAATAAAATTTCCTCAATCCCCCAAGAAATTTTTTCCTTAAAATCAATTATAAAAGTTGATTTATCAAATAATAGAATCGCAACCCTACCTTCATCCATTGCTAAAACGGATAGAGTCTTACTTCTAATACTGAAAGGGAATGAAATTTCAAAAACTAATATTCAACAACTAAAAGAAGCGAATACTAAATTACAAATTGAATTGTAAAAAATTAGTGTCCCCTTATTCACTAGGCTTTGTATTTGTTCTGATATATTTGTAATAACATCAGACTATAATTTATATTATTTCAGAAAGAAAAGAAGGAACTTATAAAGACTACTTATCTTAAAAATTAAAAATAACACTGTAATTATTGACCTGCTTATTGTGGATTATTATAATCAGTAACAACCGGCTCGTGCCCACTCACTATATCCCTGAAAAGTACATACTAGTCCTACGCATGATGCATCGGGATATCCACAATAAGAGTTAAATGTACTATATAACATATCTCCACAATTACCCCATCCGCCGGTGTAATTTGCGGTAGGACAATAATAATGGGGAACGCTACAGGCGGGGTTATCACCAAACAGACGATATGAAGATGCAGAAGTACAGGAATGTGCTCCCGAGTTAATTCCCTGCTGATAATTTGATTGAGCTCCGTCGCAATTATAGTCAAATGATCCATCTCCCCTATTGGTCGTCCAACCCCCTCCACCGTTACCTGCATTAGGGTTTGCAGCTGCATTACCATCATAACAGTCGACAGGATTGCTCGCAGAGCTTGCATAAGCTCCAATGGCTCCACATGAAGAACCGCACATAACCTGTGCTCCACCAAATGTAAAACCATCAAAGTCGGCATCAGCATAACAACTGAGTTGACTTCCTGATGCTACAGATGCTGAAAATACTGCTGTTTTTGCTCCTTCACCAGCAGAATTTGTGCCTGATATTTGATACCTATAAAGTGTCCCGCAAGTAAGGCTAGAGTGTTGGTAGCTACTTGTGCTTCCTATACTTGTAAGAAGTGTGGGTGTGCAACCACTACCACTACAGGCATAAATATTGTAACCGGTTGCACCTGTTATTGTACCCCATGACAAATTAATTACCTGAGTATTTCCACTCGCTACCGCAGAGGGTGATGTAGGAACAGCGGGTAAAGTCCAAAAGTTTGATACTGATCCATAAGTTGTAAATGGACTTATTGAATTTGTTGCTGTTACGCAGTAATAATATCTTGTTCCAGCTGAAAGACCAGATAGGGTCTGTTGAGTTGATGCTCCCGATAATGGATTACCACCAGTAAGACCTGAAGGTCCGCCTGCAAGTGCATTAGTGGGTGTAGATCCATTACATGTGGCAGTAGAACCCGTCTGCCATCTGTAAGTTATACTCGTAGTATCATTATTTGGGTTTACAGTTGAGTTAAGTACTGCGGTTGTGGTCGTTTGGCCAGATGCTTCACCTGTTGTTACACTTGGAGCTGATGCACATGAACTGGTTGTACCGGTCGATACATTTGAATCAGCTGAAGTTCCTGACGCATTTACCGCTCTTATGAGATACGCGTACGTCCTTCCACAAGTAATTGTCGCATTATGAGCATAGGATGTGGAACCGCTTGCGATACTTCCTCCTATTTGAGATGAAGGCGTACAGGCGCCACTAGCTGTTCTGTCACAGTAGAAAAGGTTAAAGCTAGTCTGTGCCGGTCCTGATGTGGTTGCAGCAGACCAATTGACAGTCAAGCTTGTTTGGGTAGCCGACCCAACAGAGCTTATCGTCGGCGGACAAGGTCTAGCGCTTGCATCATCACAATCCGTTGTACTGCCACCAATAATGCTACCTGCGCCCATCATGACATATGCTCCGGGGGTAGGATTTGTCTGAAGAGATGTAACTGTTCCATAAGTAGTACCATAAGTGTTGGTAGCCATCACGCAGAAATAATACGTTGTATTTGGTGAAAGGCTAGGAAGTGTTGCTTGTGTTGTTGCACCCGACAAATTTGCTGTACCGGTAAGTGCTGTAGGCCCTGGAAGAGTGTTGGGTTGTACATTGCAGGCAACACCGGACGTAGTTCCCCAAAGATAACTTATATTGGTCGATGCCCCATTTGGATTTACAGTTGAGTTAAGAATTGCAGAATTTGTAGTAAGACTTGTCGCCGCACTGGTTGTCGTACTCGGCGGCCCATAGGTGGTAAAAGCTGTTGCCGCACCATACCCATTACCCACAGCATTTCTAGCAAAACCTCTAAAAGTATAAGCGGTATTTGCGAGCAAACCGGTAATTTGTGGTACTGTATAAATCCCAGTTGTACCCGTTGTGGTCGCGCAAGTAACATTTGCCTCTGGAGTAGAGCCTGTGGCTGTTGTAAATCCGGGTGTCGCATCGTCGGACGTCTTTGCATAACATACTCCTCTTGAACTAATTGCAGCACCTCCATCTGAGCTGACAGTTGCACCGAGAGTTATTGCCGTATCGGTCATTCCCGTTTGCGTAGGTGAAGCAAGCGTAGGAATTACAGTGGCTGGAGTTGGAGTTGCGGTTGGAGTTGGAGTTGGAGCGGCTTCATCTGTATTCCACACCATTGCATAAACAGCTGTATCTCGTATTGCAACTGCGGCAAGACTATCTACATATATCATCAAAGCATCAAGTTTTGCTGATGTCCATGCTGTACCACCAGGAGCAGTTTGATACATTATCGCCATCGGGGCGTAAGTTAAGCCAGGATCTAGCCCGGTGGTTACTGTCCCGAAACCGTCAGTGGAGTTGTAACCAGCAATTCTTCCCGAAGCTACTCCCCCCTCATCTCTAACCATTGAAAATAACTTTACTGCCCCAATAGTTCCGCTTACTCCTCCAGTGACCGCATCTTCAAGCGTGGTAATAAATGCCGTACCGCCACCCGAATCTGTTTTCAAGTATGTGGTGTCAGTGTCATGTGGCACTTCATCAATCTCTGTATAACTATTAGCTGTTCCAAGCGTCCAAGCCATAGCATTATTGCCATTTGGCTTTAGAACATCGACTTGCCCCGCACTTGGATAACCGGTATCTGACATTGCTAGATCATCGTAATAAGATGTTCTGGTAGCAGCATTTGTGGTACCGAGGGTAAACGAATAAATTTGCTCATTTGGTGTGGAAGTCAAAGTTAATCCTGTCGCACTTGCCACAAATGTATCAGAAGGACTACTAGCCAGTCCGTAATAAAGCTCTACACCGGCTCCGCCTGCAGTAGCACTATTAGTCATAGCAAATTTAATACGATACCAAGTATTCAATGATAATGGAGGCGATGGAGATCCTACTTGTACCGCTACGTTTGATGCGTTCACATACTCTAAATAAATTGTATTATCTGTATTTAGCTTAATTCTTGCAAGAGTATTTGCTGGTTGTCCATACACGTACATAACATTTGTAAGACCTCCTGGAGAGGCATCAATTCTAAAGTAAAAAACAGAATATACGGTGTTGTAATATTGAGAGTGGCCTGCTGACCCATCAGGTTTGATAAAAACATTTTCAAGTGCGGCTGAACCGCTCTGAAGCAATGCGTACGATCCGGTTCTCTTCACGGTTGATTGAATCGTATTGCTTCCAGAAATCCATTGTGCCTCCGAAAAATCCCCCGTTTCAAAACCATTTATATTTAAATATGCTGCCTGGGATTTTGGGACACTTACAAACCCTCCCGCGAGGACTACAAACAATACTGCGAGTAATATTTTGTTAAATTTATTTATTTTATTCATACATTCAATTTAATTTTTAATTTACAATTTTTAATCAATTATTAATTTTTAACTAATTACTAATCACTATTACCTATTACCTAACGGTCACCTTTCCTGCATGAGGTTTTGTGGCATCATCGGTAAATGTATATGTACCTTCTGTATCAAACACTGTTGTTGCTATATCATTTCCCTCGTAAACTAACTCTGTTGAGTACTGCTTTTCCCCATCCCATGTAAGCTTTACCTTGTCTTTAAGCGGGTTGGTAAAGCGCACTATCATGCCTTTTTTTATAGTCACCTCACTAGGTGAAAATCCAGATGGCAGTACTCTTATAACTACAAATTCGACTTCTTTCGTAGGCACAACTGTGGTCTCGGGCTGCTGACC
>JAUSMW010000123.1 GCA_030645815.1 Candidatus Saccharimonadota bacterium | reverse complement strand
GCTTTAGGGTTAATAGCTACATTTCCTGTAGTTGATCCACCAATTGTGAGGGTTTGGAATGCGGTTGTCTGGAGGCTCCCATTGGCACTAAGGTACAGAGCACCCGAAGTTCCTGCTGATATACTAGCAGTTGGAGTCCCTCCGGCAATATTTAGGAACCCAAACTTAGCACTTGCAGTAGATGTTCCTCCCAACAGTACATCAAGCGTGTTATTGCCAGTAAAGATTGTTCCAAGTGACGAATCGACGTTGAATGGAGAGCCACCATTGGCATAAGGCAGTATTCCTGTAACATCCGATGAAGCAAGGTTGATGGCAGAGGATGAGAGTAGCCCAGTTGAGCCGATATGTGCAATGCCAGTTGAGAGAGAAGAGAATACTGTTGATCCACCAAGAGTGGTAGTTGTAAGAGGAGAGAGGACTATATTTCCAGTATTTCCTCCACCAATGGTAAGAGTTTGGTTGTTGGTTGTCGTAAGTGATCCTGCGGCGTCGAGGACAAGGTTACCTGATAGAGAAGCAGTCTGAGAACCTCTTGCATTGTTGACGCCAAGGATTGCAAACTTGGCGGATTCGGTTGAGACACCACCAACTAAAAGATCAACTGTTTGATTTGTAGTTCTTGCAGTTCCGTTTGCAAATTCAAATACGTTAACACTTGCTGCGCCATCACATGCTCCCCAACTTGGTGCTGCACCAGTATTTGCATTTAGACATTGACTTGTTGTGCCGGAGCCGAGTTGGGTGAGTAAGCCAGTTGAGGAAGTGTAGAGTAGACCACCATTTGAAGTGAAGTTAGGGAGGAAGAGGCTTTGTGAAGCACGGCCGAGAGTGAGGTCTCCTGTTGCCCCTCCACCAATTGTTAAACTTTGATTTTCTGTTGTTTGTATTGATCTTGCTCCACCATATAGTGAAAGATTACCGGATACTGTGGCATTTCCATTAACATCAAGTTGTTCAGATGGGGTAACTGTTCCTAACCCAAATTTACCGGTAGACGTAAAGTAACCAACAACATTATCGTTGGTGATAAGCTCAAGTCCTACATTTGAAGTAGCACCAATTCTTATCTCATCAGCAGATCCTCCATCGTAACCTAGCATACCCATTGTGTTGCCTATACTTCCCCAGATGATTTTATTCACCGGTGCTGACAAGTGAGATGATGAGCTGACATCAAGAGCTGCTTGAGGGTTTTGGTTTCCAATTGCTGCATTTGCACCACTTAAGAATAAATTGACCGAATTATTGTTCGGTTTGAATAAAATGCTACCTGTTGTATCTCCTCCAATGGTTAGTGTCTGCTTATTGGTAGTCTGCAAAGATCCTGCAGCATCTAACACTAAGTTTCCAGATAGAGATGCGGTCTGAGACCCCCTTGCATCATTTACTCCAAGAATTGCAAACTTAGCACTTGTTGTGGCGGTTCCACCAAGAAGGAAATCAACAGTAGTATTCTTTGCATTGATAGCACCATTATTTAGATCAAAGAAGTT
>JAUSMW010000122.1 GCA_030645815.1 Candidatus Saccharimonadota bacterium | reverse complement strand
GCTTTAGGGTTAATAGCTACATTTCCTGTAGTTGATCCACCAATTGTGAGGGTTTGGAATGCGGTTGTCTGGAGGCTCCCATTGGCACTAAGGTACAGAGCACCCGAAGTTCCTGCTGATATACTAGCAGTTGGAGTCCCTGAATTTATGTTGAGCACTGCAAATTTGGCACTTGCAGAAGATTGGGAGCCCAAGAGGAAGTCAAGGGACGTGTTGTTGGGAACAATCGCACCTGATAATTCCTGAAATGGACTTGTTACAGAACCCGTTGAACATGATCCAAACGTTGGGGTAGTTCCACCAAGAAGACATTGGGAAGCAGATCCTGCACCAGTTTGTGCAAATACACCGGATGCATTTGTGTATAATAATCCGCCGTTTGTTGTGAATCCTGCAGCAGTTATTCCTCCACTATTTGAAACTGTGAATTTAGCAACAACTGATGAGGAGGCTGAGAATATATCATTAGATGATGCACCAACTTGATTGGCTATTAAAGCAGCATTCCCTCCCTTATTCCCTCCCTCGATTTGAAAAAAACCTGTGGGGTTATTGCTAGAGCCAAATCCATAGCCGGAAAAATTATACATGAGTAATTGATCATTAGTATTTGGTTGGATTACAAGATCAGCAGTATCTGAGTTATTTCTCCAGCGGATATTTGATTGAGCAGCCATTCGGATAGCTGCTCCAGATGAAGGTAATGGATTTGCAGTATTTCCGTTATACAGGTTTAAATTACCCGAAAGATGAATCCCATACCATGAGAGGCTCGATGAACCAATTTCATAAGATCCATCGGTGGTTGGGAGTAGAGAGGAATTCTTAATCGAAACAGAAGCGGTTGTTCCTCCGCCATTCAAAGGAGCTAGCACAATATTCCCTGTCGTATCTCCTCCAAGCGTAAGTGTATTGTTTCTTACCGACTGAATTGATCCATCTCCTCCTAGAACAAGTGCTTGTCCACCGGCATTTTGTGCAGATATTGATGCAGTTGGGGTGCCCCCTGCAATATTTAGTACTGCAAATTTGGCACTTGTTGAGGCCTGAGCGCCAAGTAAGAAATCAAGGGTAGAGTTGAGGGGAACAATTGCACCTGAAAGTTCTTGGAATGGACTTGTTACAGAACCCGTTGAGCACGAACCAAAAGTTGGGGTAGTTCCGCCAAGAAGACACTGAGTTGCGCTTCCAGCACCAGTCTGTGCAAATACACCGGATGCATTTGTGTAAAGAAGCCCGCCGTTTGTTGTAAACCCAGCTGCAGTTATTCCACCACTGTTTGAAACTGTAAATTTAGCAACACCTGATGAGGAGGCTGAGAATATATCCTGACTTTCGATTTGATCAAAGATAGCAAGTGCTTTTCCTGTGGCACCCTGAGTGAGAGCTCTTGTGATATGAAGCTCACTAATTGGTGATGAGGTACCAATTCCGATCAGTCCTGATTCATTGATTCTCATGCGCTCGGTTAATGTTTGTAGAGTAGCACCCGATGCTTCAGCAATAGATGTTGAGAAGATGAGAGACCCACCTGCAGCATTGCCTGTACCTTTTCCACCAGCAAGAGTGAGATTGGCACCGGCAATATCAGTGCCTGAACCACCGGTTGCATTGAGGGTAAATG
>JAUSMW010000085.1 GCA_030645815.1 Candidatus Saccharimonadota bacterium | reverse complement strand
GCCGTGTACCTAATATTTAGAATCGTGTTGACGACTGTACAGAACAAGCTGTCATCGGTTATGCAGTAGACTTTCCTGCACATGGTCAGCACCGCACCAGTAATGAATTACGTAAACGCGGTGTATTTGTTTCAGGCAGTGGCGTCCTCTCTATTCACCCATACCCCGTCGTCCGCGCATCCATCTTGATGGCATACTACGGCACAGAGTGCAACGCGGCCACAAACGCCCCCCCTGCTTCTTTGGCGACGAAGGCTACAAAGCTTATCTCTACTGGCTGGGCGAAGCTCTAAAAAAGAACAGTGTGCGCTACACGCACTCATGATCAACCATGTACACCTGCTTGTTACGCCTGTCCGTGTGGTACCGATCCCATGGCCCATCATTGCCTTGGACGACGTTACGTGCAATACATCAACACCACCTACCGCCCCGCCGGTACTCTATAGGATAGCCGCCTACGGACACCTTGGCCGTGATGACCTAGCCCTGGCGTGGGAAGGTCAATTAGTCGATATCGTAAGTGAAGCATGGAATTCGTTATTGATGCCCATTTATATGACGACGTTCAGGGGTATTGCGTGTGCAGTGTCAGCCAAAACGCAAATCTGATTAATATCACATCATGTTTGCATTGAACACAAGATGGAATCAGTATGCTAATTCTTATTTAAACTTGAGTTACGACCGAATAAAAGAAACTTTAAATGCAAAAAAGCGATAGGCCGCCTGACCAAGTACTGTGATGAGCTCATTGATAAAATATCTGCTCGTCTAAGTCCCGGAGACTCTCTGAACAGGATACCGAAGTGCCGACCAGAGATGCCGGCGTTTATCACGATCTAGGACTGGCTGCGTAAATATCCAGAGTTTGCTAAGAAGTACTACGATGCCAGAATGCATCAAGCCGATATGCTCGCTGATGAGATCATTGCCATAGCTGAAGAAGAACCAAGGATGGTTATATTCAAAATGGCCGTAAAAGCCATTTACTTCCATAAGCGCGCTATCGCACAGATTAACTATCAAATGAGAAGAATAATTTAACTGTGTTGAGAGAAATGAATCTTCATTGCTCATTATGAATTATTAAATTATTTAATTTTTAGGGGAGGTAAATTGAAACGAATATTAATCTTAACCACACAAGAATTAAATTAGCGGCTATTGATGATGGCGAGTTTGTTAGCGGGAAGCCACAGCGAAACTTTCGCTAACCATCATCTTGTGAAGCTAATAGGTAAAGAATAAGGGAATCTAATTGATTCCTCTCCGTCTGGGAAAGACTCTATCTTCAGTGATCATGAACAGTCTGTAAGGGGCAGATAACCACTGGAGACTTTAAAGGTACAGCTGCTCATATTCATGAAGCAAAGGGACTTGATCAAACTGCGCCAGTGCCAGAAGTTATCAACTTGCCC
>JAUSMW010000120.1 GCA_030645815.1 Candidatus Saccharimonadota bacterium | reverse complement strand
CAGCCATTTTTCGCCGCCGTTTGGAGATAGAAGCGTGATTGTTGGAGCAATAATAGTAAACGGCAGATCACTCTGGTCGGATAATTCCGGATTTAAAACATCGCTTATTTTTACTTTACAATTTTTAGATGGCGAATTCGGGATCGTCCAGACAAACATACCTGAACCGGCAGGGGTTGAAGTAATTATGGAGCTCCAGTTCAATCCGTTATCTGTCGTGAACTCCAGTTTCACATTTTCCAAACTTCCGCTTGTCCATTTAATTGTATCTGTTTTTCCTGCAACGAAAGTCTCACCACCGTTTGGCATAGTAACTGCAAGTTTTGGTATAAAGATTGTAAAAACTTCGGGACTCTTATCACGAACAAGCGTATCGATTGTTTCGGTTAATCTCACCCGTGCATTAATGCTTTCTGTTTTAGGGATCAACCATCCATAACTTCCCACATTAGCATCAATGGTATCCGGGATCGAGATCCACGAGTTGTCGTCAAGAGTATATTCAATTTTTAATCTGGTTACATCTTTTTGTGTCCATGAAATTGCTTGTTCGGTTCCACCCTGCCATTTTTCTCCGCCGATTGGTGAAGTAATTTGTACAGTAGGAATAAAAATCTCGATCAAGCCACTCGTAGAAAAGATCAAAGGGAATTTAGCATCCGATACTTTTATCGAAATATTAGGTGAAAGATTTTGCGGTAAAGTCCAATTAAACTCTCCCGGCGCAGCATTTGCGTTGCTTACAATCATAGTCCATGTAGCGCCGTTATCGGAAGAGAACTCAAGATTTACGTTGTCTACATTAGTTGAATGCCAGGTGATTGGAACGATTGATCCGTAACGATACCGGTCACCTTGTATAGGTTTATCAAAAACAATTCCGGGATTAACAATCGAGAAAACATTATCGCTAATATCCGTAAAGGAACTATTCGTGACATCAGAAATACTAACCAAGCAATTTGTTGAAGGAGTGTTTGGAATTGTCCAGACAAAACTTCCCGCACTTGCCGGAGTTGAGGTAAGAATAGAAATCCAATCTGTCCCATTGTTGGTTGAGTATACAAGTTTAACGTTTGTGATGTTTGCGCTTAACCATTTTATTGTATCGGTTTTACCAACAACAAAATTCTCTCCACCGTTTGGTT
>JAUSMW010000070.1 GCA_030645815.1 Candidatus Saccharimonadota bacterium | reverse complement strand
GTTCCCGGGGGAGTAATGGTAAATGGACCGATTCGAGTGACCAGAAGCGACGGCGAAATCGACACTACGGAAAATGCTCACGGTGCAGTATTACCAAATTTTGTTAGAAATACTATCGAGCGACCAGGTTTATGTTTAGCAAGAAACACAGAAAGTGCACCAAACTCTTGTGCAGGATTTGACTGTGGTTATTTTGATAATGGTTTCAATGTTCAAGGAACACTGTTCACTGGGGCTAGTCAGGCGCTACGTTTTGGAAATTTGACTGCAAATGTTGGCGCTAATAATGTTGCCGGCTGGACCAATACCGCTGTTGATGCGACAGTGCCAAATCTTTCGGTGGGAAATAATACAATGTATGTTGAAATCGATAATGAGATTTCTAACTATTTAAATTTTGGGATTAAATTTGATACTGACAATCAACCAGTAATTGATTACATCAGTCCTGCATCTGGCCCAATTGAACAATATGTAACAATCTTCGGTAGCGGATTTCAGGAATATTTATCTGGAACCAGTTTAGTTCAGTTTATCAATACATCATTCGGCACCTTTAATGCTGATGGTTTAGATTTTCCGATTGAATGTCGTGATCGCTGGTGGAATAATACCTATATCACGGTTAAAGTGCCAGCTGGAATTGGCGCGAATATCGGAGCGTATGATGTGGTTATCACCAATCGCTCTGCTAATGTCAGCGAACCGGAATCATTTAACGTAACTGCAGGTGATCCAGGGCCAGGTATTTGTTTACTCGATCCTGCCAATGGACCAATCAACCAAGCGGTGGATGTTTATGGTGATAATTTTGAAAATACTCAAGGTAGTGGTTTTGTAAGATTTTATAATAATGTTAGTGCAACAGTTTATTCCGGTTGGACTAATCAACTAGCTAGTACTGCTGTTCCGTCAGGCGCGAGTAGCGGGCCGTTGCAATTGTCCAGTGCAGCTGGAATCAGTAACTCTTTGCCATTTATGGTGGGTTATTGTTCTGATGATGCTCAGTGTAATGGCAGTGAAGAATGTTGCGGTTCGGGAACGTATTGGTCAGGAATTTGTCGTCCGACGGGTGACTGTTCTGTGGGTGGACCGACTATGACTGGTTATGGATGGACTTTTACGACTAGTGATGGACCACCACCTGATCCAGTAGTTTGCGGTGGTTACTCAAACAATGCCGCCTGTATTTCGGCTGACACTTGTCCAAATTCTCTCGGTGAATGTGCGACGCGCAGTGGCGTGGTGATGGGCGATTGTGATAATGCAAATTGTAATTCTGCATATCCATTGTGTAGTGGGGCTTGTGTTTATGACGCGGCCACAAATTTGTGCCAAGCAAATGGTTTACCTTTACAAACAACTTGTGATCAGATTAGTACAACAGTTGTGACTGGCTACACAAGTGAATGTCGAGAAGTCCCTGGACAATACAGTGGTGATAATGTTTGGCAAATTAATTCAACTTCGTGCCCGACTGGCACTTTCCCTGATACCAATGGCTGGTGCACGGTTGGCGTACCAGGCACGCCTAATGTTTGCAGTACTTGCAGCTTTGGATTCACTTGTATTAGTGGCGATTGTTATATTAGTAACGCGGTTTGCCCTGCTGGTTCGACTTGTAACGGGGCGGGCGAGTGTATAAAAGATACTGATGTTTGTGAATGTTGTTGTCGAGTGGGTTACGGTGGAACAGATTGTTGCTACGGTTTGACTTGTACAGCTGGTGATTGCGGAAATGATCCTCTGAACTATGGTTTGTGTACCGGTTGCCGAGTAGAATTAAATTCTAATCCAAATGATTTAAGTACCGATGAGCAATTGGCAAGTGATTTGGCTTGTAACTGTACGGGAACTTTTGGAAAATATTGCGAAGTGGCTAATCCGGCTGACCCCAATGATACTGGCGCCTGTATTGATGCTAAGCCTTGCGATAGCAATGTTAATACCTCAACTTGTGATCCGGAAAATACGATGTGTGATGTGGGTGAATTCTGTGGCACTGATTGTTTTTGTAAAAAAGCAAAACCTTGTGATGATAATAATAATGTCGCTGATGGTTGTAGTTTAACTACAAATTGTGACGCTGCAACTGAGTATTGTGACGATACGGATTGTTTTTGTAAACCAATTCCACCTTGTGACGGCGATGATAATTTAAGCAACGGTTGTTCTCGTGACAATACTAAGTGCCCAGCCAATATGTATTGCGGGGTAGATTGTTATTGTTCGCTGGGAGAATCTTGCGACGTTGAT
>JAUSMW010000048.1 GCA_030645815.1 Candidatus Saccharimonadota bacterium | reverse complement strand
TTGGCTCAAATGGCTGCTACGCAAGACAGTGGTATATGGAGGGGTACACAGTTGGTGTGTTGGCTGAGACCGCCATTCCACTAGCTAAGGCAGGGAAGCTTGGCAATGTTAAAGTGGCAGATCTCAGTAAGGCATCAAATGGTGATGTTACTACCAAACTGAATGTAACAAGATCTCTCCTTGATGAGGTTCCGGCGGTAAAATATATACCGTCATCAAACAGTCAAGCTAGTAGCATTCTTGCACGAACGATGTTGGGCGTAAGAGGCCCCTTACAGTCGACTCTGGACAGATGGAAGACACTGGGTGGAGATTGGAATCCTCAGGCGCACCATATACTGCTTGAAAAGTTCAGAAGTAACCCAACAGCTGAAGAAGCAACTCTTATGGCTGCGCTTGACAATATATGGCAATCTGAAGTAAATTCTCCATTCGATATTAACGACGGAGCGATAAATGGCGTATTTCTACCATACAAGCTCCATAAAGGTGGTCATTCTGGTACGGATTATACAAGTGTTGTAAGGGCAGAGATGCAGAGTTTTGTTGACCAGAATCCTAGTCGTGCACAGGTCATAGCAAAAATTGCTCAAATCAGAGAAGAACTCATTACCGGCCGTGGCAACATATACAAAATCAATAGTGTGTGGGACGAATCGGACGCAGGCCAGTACATGGATGCGCTGGCTAACACGTTAAGTGCCTATAAAGATTAGTCTATGGATGTTAAAAATAATAAACAGGTATTCTGGATGCGGCCTCCGTACAACGAAAATAGTAACTATTATCGACAGAATGATATTCCGCAGCATCTAAAAACGATCATCAAAGGAATGAAGTACCCAATGGATGATAAAAGTATCGTGTACCATTACATGAAACTCAATCCTAATAGATTTGAAAAGGAGGAAATCGGAGTGTTTGAAAAAAACAGTGATTTGAGATTTGATGTAGAACACACTGGCTGGAATTTGTTCCTTGTCAGTGAGTCATTTATGCGATTCTGTAAACATGGAAATATACCATTTGTTTTTTTTCCTGTGCTTTCAGAAGGTGGATGTCGTTACATGATGTTTTGG
>JAUSMW010000113.1 GCA_030645815.1 Candidatus Saccharimonadota bacterium | reverse complement strand
GCAGCCGCTCTGGCGCAATCGAGAGGCGTCGAGTGTCCGAATGCATCTAAGTAAACAACGCGTCCATTTCACCGAGCGCCACATCATCCATCTTGCGAATCGCGCGCAGCGGATGTTTGCTCGGTACGCGCTGCTCCAGTTGAATGTAACTGAACAGATGTCTCGGTTATGTAAACTAGCACACTGCAAACCTGCTGCAATCAGTAGGGGCGGCTCAACGCACCCTGAAATCGGCTGAAATCGAGTATATCAGCTACTTTTGGCACTGAAACTCGCGGTGTCTTCATGCTAAAAGTGGCTTATTAAAATATCCGGGACGTTTCAGCCCCTCGATGAGATGCTGGATTGGGGAGATATTTGCATAGTGAGCCTTAGCCGGGCTCGTCCAACAAACGGTTCAGGTCGCACCCAACCTTAATCGTTAGGCACGCTGGAAAAAATCATGTATCCTTTAAAATCGGCGGTGCATTTCAAATCCGAATCCGCGACATAAATATATTAATAATGCACATTGTACATCCTCAATCTTATTTGGTACTGAGCTCCCAGCCGAACTATGAGCACACAAGTGTCAAGATTTCTCCCGATTTTACGGAGGTTCTTGCTAAGTGGTTACCGGGAACACGATGCTCACCGATTTGGCGAATTCAAAGGGCTGTCTCCACACCCTTGGACGGATTTGATTTCCCCAAAAAGCACTTGCTGATTTTGTTAGGTCCTGTACAGCTTGCGTTGTTGTGTAGTGACCTCCAGGAGATGAATGATCCTGGTTTATTTACAATTTGGGTGTCTGTTGGTGTCTTGAATGTTTTACTCCTTGCCGATCTTCATCCTCAATCTCTCGCAGCTTTAGAAAAAATCTCCCAATGGACATCCACTAGGAATATTGTGCTTGAATACTGGGAGATTGAGTGCGGACAAATACTCAATAGTAAAACCGTTTTTCCTAGCCAAGAAATGAAGGGTTTGCCCGATAGTTTGCGATCACTCGTGAATGTTCAAGGGCCTTCAGTTTTGCGAAGTGCTTTGCAAGAATATTGTGCTCTTATGTCAAGTGCATTGAGCAGAGCTCAATCGCTTATTCCATACATATATAGTGAATTGTTGCAAATCAACGAGGCTGTTGAAAAAGAGGTAGGCTCGTATCTTTCAGACTCGGCTATGTATATAGAGGTTTATCTTCGACTACTCAATATTAATGCTGCGTTATCTAGATTTACATCTCAAGCGTTTTCAGGAACGCCGCCCATACTTCATACAGAGTGCCACTATTGGATACATTCTCTTCTAGGAACTGGCACTGCCAATATTGCAATATCCAAACTATCTCAACATTTAACTAAAGTCCTTGGTGATGCGCATATTCCAGAACGTCTTGCTGCAATGGAACTTAGAACGGATAAGGTTCCTACCCTCGATCAGCTCAATAGCGACCTTGACTTCGTAACGGTTGATCACCTCATATCGCAAAAGCATGTAGATGCAAGTGACCCTTACATACCGCTCATAACTTACTTTAGTGGCCGAGATGGATTTAGTAGCCATATTTACACTTTGAGTGCGCCACTGACCACTATCACCGAGTGCAATTCTTACCGATCGAGTTTGTTAACAATCACTCATGAATTAGCGCATATCCAGATTAGAGGAGTCTTGTCTAGCGTTTATCCAAATTTAGATGACGAAGCTGATATCGCCCTTGCAATAAAGATGCTGACCCCACAGTTTAAAGCTACTAATTGGCTTGATGCCGCGAAACAATTGCTTCTTGAGGGCATCATATCAATGGAACATGAGGATCGTTCGCTCGCCCGACTAGAAGAAATGGAATTGAAAGATCCTGCTGCGCTCCGCCGTATCCTTCGGCAATGGAGACGAGAGGTGCAGGAAATTCTAGTGCATACTTTTGATTTCCTATACTTCTATTCAGCTAAGCCTGATATATACATATCAAGCATCTGGCATTCATGGTGTGCGATACCTGGCATTGCCGATCGAGTGCCGGAGTATGTAATGCGGGTACTGTGTGCGACGGGATCAAGTTTTTTGCGTCTGCCGCATGCTGGAAGACTCGAAGCGATAAAAGGTCAGGTATTAAACCAGCTTAATTTGCTTCAAAAAGAAGGTGGGCTTCTCAGTAATTATGTTGAGTTGGCAATAACTCATTTAGAAGAAAACTGGAAGCCGTCAAACGGGAAAATTGGAATTTGTAACCAACTTCGCGCGGGTCTCGTTTTGACGCGATTCGTAAAAACGTTTCTCTATTCGGAGACTTTTGCGGCGAAAATTTACTCGGAACCATTTATAGCAAGTTCTGGAGTGAAAGAGAGCGGGTACGCGAAAAGAAAGAATGAATTTGATCTGGTTCCCATTGGCAACCCATTGCGTTTTTTATCGGAAAATATTAAAGATTCCCCAACGGAAACTGATTCATTGTGGGTTTTGCAAAATTTGGCGTTCAACTCAACCAGTGGACTGTCACAATGAAAATGCTATCAGGATATATATTGGCTAGGACTGGGCACACAATGCTCGAACGGGAGCAACTTCAGTTAAATATTGAAAATCATGTTGGAGTATTTTCACTTACCTACCTGCAAACATTAGAATTTGGAAACACATGGGAATTATTCAACTTTACTAGTAGCATACCACTGCCTGATGATAACCAAGGTCAGGAAGGTGAGCCTATTTATTCTTGTAATGTGATCGTTTGCAGAAGTCTTTCAAGAATGATTCTTTTAACGGAAAGAAAAAAAATCGCCGACTTCATTATCGAAAACTTGCTCACTTATGCTCTTTATCCGAATTTTAGAAAAGTGCCTATTGCAATTGATCATTTTATAAATGCTAGTTCCTTTAATGATAGTCCTTATACTATTACATCAATGCACGGGCGATTCTCTGGTCCAGAACGATCCCTTAGAACGATAATATTATATGGAGATGATATTACGGACTCTTCGCTATTTAGGCAGCAACATGAATTATTCAATTTCTATTCCACCGGGGTAAAACGGAGGGTAAACAAAGGGGCGTACAGTGGCCAATCTTATGATGATGCAGAGATTGCTAGACTAGGTAACGATGGAATGGTTTCTGTAAATTTACGCGACACCGTTCGCGCATCAGAATTTCTAAAAGTTATTAAATATGTGTTTGATAATGGCTGGGTAAACAATTGGGCTAAAGTGGAATAAGGGCAATAAATGGCAAATATGAATTTGGCTGATTCGTGGCAAGACGAAGTTATATTAACTGAATACCTCGCTGAACAACTAATATATGGGCGGTTAGCTATTGTTCTGGGGGCAGGAGTTTCTCAATTCTATGGATTGCCTTCTTGGACGGAGCTATTAAATAGACTCTGTCATGCCTTAGGGGAGCCCAGCATGGACATGGGCAGCGATCCTTTAATGAAGGCCGAGGCTCTGAAATTGCGCCATTTTTCTGGGGATAGCGCAGGTTTTGCAAGGGCTGTAAGGGATGCGCTTTATCAAGGTTTAAGTGTTGATTTTGAAGTCATTCGGCGAAATGATCTCTTGTCAGCAATTGGGGCGCTTTCTATGTCTTCAAGGCGTGGTAGTGCGTCAAAGATTGTTACTTTTAACTACGATGATTTACTTGAAACATTTTTAGAATACTATGGATATGTTACCGCCTCCATTGAGGATGGAAAGCACTGGTCGTCCA
>JAUSMW010000029.1 GCA_030645815.1 Candidatus Saccharimonadota bacterium | reverse complement strand
AATTATTAATACGTTTAACGCATCCTGTAATTGTACCGTAGACTCTCTGTTCGTGCTCCATTCGAGTTTGCTGAGAATACTATCCTCTGGGGACAGCACCCATGTATGTACCCCCATCAACTCCGCTGGTCGACGACGTTTGAATTCTTCTTGGCTAAACGGCCGAATTTTTCTAATAATAAGATCGACCTTCCAGCCATTTATTGTATCAATGATATTAAACATGCCGCGGTGCTCAAGGGCATCTATGGCGGCACGCTGACTCACATAGTAGTTTGGCCCGAGGAGTTTGATAAAATTCTCAAGGGTAGTGCGGACGGGATCAATAATCATATCAACATCTTGGGTTGATCGAGGTTTGCCATAGAAACTGCTACTCACGGATCCGGCGATCATATAAGGAATCCTCGCCAGTTCCAATTTTGCCGTGATATATCTGATAAAGTCGCGTTGTGTGTCCATTTCGGCTATTTCAGTGTCTCGATATCAATGCCATGCATCCGTCTGATAAGCTCGCGCCGTAGCTGTTGGTCATTATACGTAGGGTGGGATGCCCGGATGCCAGCCATTGTGATATCACGAATATTATCACTCAGCTCAAAGGTCATTCTGGCCTTGTCTTGCATACTCAGGGACGAGAGCACATTGTATTCAACAGCCAGCGCCTCCGGTGTAGTATCGGCAGCAAACAGATTTTTGATGTTCTTTACCATACACACATATCATACAATAAACTAAACCACTTTTCAATATCGGTTTTTGGCGCGAAGAATATCAATGCGTCCGCTTACTTTGCTGTAATTTTGAAAGGTTCAACACGAAACGGCAATTATAGCCAAGCTGAAAATGAATTACAGAAGAATTTTATGTGTATCACAAAGGTGGTGTGCTGCAGAATTCGAGGCGGCAGGGCAACGCCGCCGCTTGCGACATGGCGCGAAATGTAAAAGATGAAAATATTGATTCCGATAGTCGCACCGGCCGGCGAGATTATTCATACCACTGCGAAGATACCGACAATATATGAAGTTGCCCACAAGGCCGAATCGCAAAGTGTGTAGCCTGTGGCAAAATAAAGACTTATGAAATGTCTGAAAAGTAGGCGCTGCATACAAAACACTTTCGCCAGAAGCAGCCATAAGTAATTATTCTAAATATGGTTATGCGTTTTTAATTTTTGCATAGTACGGGGTAGAGCCGTTGGACTTGGGCATACGCCTTTCATATGAAAAGGCGTTACGGAACACAAGTAGGTGTCATTGATTTCGGAATAACATAGTGGATCAGTCTATTTTTTATTTCAACAGTGCTTTTGCGACATCGACGGCACTGGCCGCATCGGCCGCATAGCCATTTGCGCCAATTTTGTCGGCATAGGTTTGCGTTACCGGCGCACCGCCGATCATGATCTTGACCTTCAGACCGGCATCCTTAATAGCCTTGACGGTCTTTTCCATCGAAGGCATTGTCGTCGTCAACAGCGCACTCATTCCGACGACCTGTACGCCGGAGCTCTTTGCTTTTTCGACAAACTTTTCAGGGGAGACATCGACGCCGAGATCAACAACCTCAAAGCCTGCTCCCTTGAGCATCATCATCACAAGATTCTTGCCGATATCATGCAAATCGCCCTGAACGGTGCCGATGGCACACCTGCCCAGCGGCCTTACGCCGGCGGCAACAAGTCTCGGCTCGAGCAACTCCATCGCCATCTTCATGGCGCGTGCCGCAATGAGCACTTCGGGAATGTACACCTCATTCTTTTTGAACCGTGCACCAATGATGTTCATGCCGCTGATAAGACCATCATTGAGAATTTTTTCAGGAGACATATTTTCATTGATTGCGGCCCTAGTGATTTCCACCGCCGTTTTTTGATCGCCTTTGATAATCGATTCACTTAATGCTTTCAAATCTGCCATTTTCATTCACCTTAATAAAAATACCTTAACTTGCTCAGTTAACTTGTATTCTACTGCTTACATCACGTGACGGCAAACATTTAAGTTGGCTAATTTTTTATCTTGACTTTAAGGGAGAGCAGGTAAAGATTATAGAAAACCACAGAGAGGTTATATGCGAAAAATAAAAATTCTTGCGGCAATTCTTTCGTTTTTCTTTATCCAGGCACTATGTATGGCAGGGCCCAATGCGTCTGATGCCAATAGTTTTCGAGGCCGATCACCTCGAACACGCGGGATGTATCGATCGGAACGGGTGGTGATAAACTGGCATGATGGCGTCCAGCAAATGCTAGTTTCACCCAGACTTACCCCTGACACAAATTCTCTATGGCTATTTCCACTCAAGTGCAAAAGTGAGCAGGTTAAATTCAGCCTGGCTAAAAATTTCCCGCAGCTTTATGGCACAGATAGCCGGGAAATAGCAGGGAATGCACTTACGAACGTCAATTATACTGTAATTGCGAGTCAGTTGTGGACCATTCCGTTTTGTTATTATTGGGCAGAGCGTATCAGATTGTATCTCTGGTTCCGGCACGTCGAGCGCCGCCGACTCAAACGGTGTGCATATTGAACTTCTCACGGCCGACTCGGTGCCGGTACTGACGCAGCAGCTTAAAGAACGCGGTAGGTCCATACCAGAGACCGAACTTGTGATGTATGCCCAATACTTAAATAAAGAATATTCACTTCTGGCTGTTTGGAAGGAAGGGAATGAACCAAACACAACGCGAGGTGATTTGAGACGCTCGTATCGTCGGCGACCGTGTATTTATGTTGAGTTTCTTTCTGAAAAGCCATTTTATCCCATGTCGTACAAGGGCGACAGGCGTGGACGGCTATCACTCACCCTTACCGGCTTTTGGCAAATTGCCGGACAGGAACAATCCAATGCCTTTCAATGCGAGCAACGGGTCGGCCATGATGTGAACATGCCCGATGCCTTTCGGTCATCGTTGCCGCAGAAAGATATTCCTTTTACAACCTTCTCGGTTATTGGGGAAGGCAATCGCATGCAAAACGATCTTACGTTTGTCCCCGGCCGAGTCGAGGGAATGGCATATGCAGATACCGTTTCGAAAATGTCATATCTGGGATTGATATCTCTTGGGTTTATTGCACTTGCCATTGTTTCATATTTGTCGGCCGGTGTCAGCGGAATGCTTACATACCGCAAATGGCGAGGTTTTGCTGAATTTGGATTGTTGAATATTCTGACTATCATCGCTATGGGTATTGTGATGAATTATAAAAAAAGTGGAATTAGTGAAATATTCCGGCAGGATAAATGGAAAGCTCGCATGTTTCTGGCATTTTTCTCGGTGATAGTAGTCCTGCTTTCATTTGCATTATTTGTAATGCTCAAAATGCCATTGAACTTGCAGTAACGATATTAGTTCGTTCTTGTTTGGATAAGCCAGCATCGGTTGCGTAATCAGATGCTCTGATCCGAGGCAGCAAACGGCAGCATTACGTTGCAGAGAACCGCATGTTAGCAAACGGAGCTTTTTTTGGCCCCAATATTGCATATATCTACAAATGTATGCAAGGGAGTGCAAAGGTATGGAAAATGAGTAAGCACGCCCACAAGCGGCTGTGTTAGATTTCAAGGATTTTTTTATGATATTTTTGGAGTCCATAGTACTTGGTTCCTCATCATTGTGTTAAGGATAATAAGTAATTTTTGCATAGTACGGGTTGAGTTGTGAGTTCTGCTACTGCGACTCGCATGCCGTATCAAGGGGTATAACACCGCAGTCTATGAGCCAGTGTTCGGCCAGTATCATAACGTCACTAAAATTAACCTTATTGCCTTCAGGGAGTGGATTTATGTCAGCATTATTACACCACGTTGGTGCAATGCATTCGTTGAGCCATTGATTTGCCAAAATGGCAAAGTCATAAAAATCGACCACGCAATCGCTATTGATATCACCCGCAAGCTCGTAGCTGCACTCTATTTTCAAAGCATCCACCGCCAGCCGCGAGGTCCATTTGTCATCCCCGACATCTTCAACCTGGAGAATCAGTGTATAAGTTCCGGCTTTGGCTTCATTGAAATCGTAGATGAAGGTCTCCCAGCCTGCCATCGTCTGAAAGTCGCCCACATCAGCAACGTTTTTTTGAGCCAGCAGGATTTCGTTAAAATCGGCAGGATCGGAACAGGGGTCGGGAACAAGTTTTATGATTGCCATATCGTTATATGGCAGATAATCACCCGTAGAAAAAAAGTACTCGCCGGTAATATATTGCCCGGCCCGGACAGTAATTGTTTGAGATATCTGGCAGAAATCTACTATTCGACCAAAACTATCTCGCCGGGTCGCCACATGATCGCGACTATCGCTTCTGAGCAATGCGAAATATTGGCTATCTCCAACAGGCTGGATAATTATGGGCGGATATTTGCTGCTGGAATAAGGTTGTTCAGCGGTGGAGAATGATTGGCGAATTTCAGGCAGAACGCCGTTGTGATCTATTTGCCATGATGCGGGAAGCGTTGAGTTTGCGTCAAAGCTGCCGTTGAGGATTTGTGCGTTCAGGGAACACGCTGCAGATAAAAGTGTCAATAGAACAAATGCTTTTACTTTTTTTAACGCCATCTTTTACTATACTTGTACAATGTATAACCATTATTTATAATTTGTTCTATGTATTGTACTCGAAATAGAGGTTGTTTATTGCAAAAAAAAATGAAAAAAAATGGGGCAGGTCAACCAGATACTCCTGACCGCAAGTTGGCGGGCGATACAACCTATAGAGTTTTTGCTTTTGTTGCGTGGGTTCTATGACGAAGATCACTGTAACTTTGTAGAAGAAAATATCACGTAGTGTCGTGTTCCACAAGAATCTGAAGAATGTTTTTTAAGCGGTGATTTTGAAAAGATTTATAGTGAGGTTGAAAAAAATGGTGTTGCAGGATTCGACTTAATACCGAAATTCAAAATTTTCCATTTTCGAGCGGCCACATGTCTGTGACTACCGAAAAATTGCAATAATGATGGCGGTGGCCATTTGCAATTTTTTTATCGACAGAATCATTTAGAGAGCAGGATTAAGAGTACGCCTAAAAGAATGCCTGCAAGGACGATGGATTTGCCGCTGATGTTGGAATCACGGAATAACACAGCGCCTACAAAGAAGGAAA
>JAUSMW010000112.1 GCA_030645815.1 Candidatus Saccharimonadota bacterium | reverse complement strand
GCAATCAGGGTGAATCGCTGCGAAGCAAAACCTATTGGGCACAAAATCGTGAAATGATGCTCAAGGTTTTAACACATAACATAGGAATTATCCTATTGGTCAAAGAGCTTTTCTACAGAGCATACCTGACACCTTTAATTCAAGCAATGCAGGATGATTTTGCTTAGGACAATCGACCGACATCTATTCCATCCAACAGCTAATCAGATTATATTCTTCCACTCCGTTGCGTTCAACAATTTCATATACCGTACCATCATGAAAATAGTTTATTGTTTTACTTCCCCTTAATGCGCCTGAAAACATTTTTGCCCATGAAATCGCCAGTTTTTTTTTCTTTTGATCTATACAATAATAGCAGTATTCGACTTTTTGTTTGTTATCAGTATTTGGGGAGGGTATTTGTAATCCTGCATCATTGTATCGCCACCTGTTTAATGTTTCTCCTGTACAAAACTTGAATCCTTTCTCATCGCTCGCCGTCTGCACAATTTCTATAGCAGCGGGCCTAATTAATATGAAATCTGTCAATTTAGTTAGGAAACTTTTGGAATATCTGGATGACCACCTTTGCTGAACTCTGTCAAGAACAAGTTTATGAGGTTTTTTTAAAATTTCATCCATAAACTTTACCTTTGAAAAAGGAACATTTGAAATCATTTCGAAAAAACGTCACTAACAAAATAAGCGACTTTTTCCATGTACTCATCGTATTTACCAATACGCCTGAAATTATCCCAATCATATTTCGTTCCACCTACAAAATATTTCCACTGGCGGTAGTGAACAAATTCATGCATTAACGTCGAAACGGTATGACCGCCCTTATGTAACATAATTATTGGTTCAGTGTATACAACTTTGTTAATCAAGTCAAATTCTCCAATCGCTACTTTCCCATTTTTTGAATCTTTGATTACATCATCGATTTGAAGAAGAATGCCCTTTGACTTGACGAAAGCTTGAAGTCCTTTAAATGACTGTGCTGTCTCGGCCGATATTTCCAATGCCCTACAGATCAAAGCTTTAGCAATACTTCTCGCTATTTTACCTCCAGCCAAAACCGTTGTTGTCATCAATACAAGTGTGGCCCACTCTCCAGCCGTAACCGAGGATATTCCTTGTGTAAGCGCCTTGTAAACGATGTTTACTGCAGTGTATATATCCATAATAGCCAGTCCAATTCTTACGTAACGATAGGCTTTCATGGACATTGAGGCAATATTTGCCATGGTTCCTGTTATTGAAACCAGGCTAAATTCCATATTGCCCGTTGGGTCTATTGAATTCACTGGATCTGCATGACAATATAAATACTTGTGTAGGCTTTGCGGATCGTAGTTATTACCCTCATACGTGTCAAGCGATGCGAAACGGCCGTTGAGGGGGTTGTACATACGGGCGCGGAGGTTGTACATCTGTGAAGCTGAATCGAAGTTTTCGCCGCTGTAGAGTAGGTTGGTTTGCTGCGGAGCGGTATAACCCGGCCTTACGATGTCGGCTTGATTCTGCAATAATACGCCATACGCATCATACGAATATGAATTACTTACAGTGCCGGAGGCATCGGCCAACTGGCGGGTTGAGCCGTGACCATCGTACAATAACCACTTGGTTGACGAACTGCCCGATTGCGTTGTTGTCTGGGCAAGGACGTCGTCGCCGATGAGGTAGGTTATCAGCTTAGTCTGAGTACCGCTGACTTTTGTAGTTTCCTCAAGGGTCTGTGAATAGCCGGTGGAATTGAATTCGTCAACAAGATATTCGGTTACAGTATTGCCGGTTGTCGCAGATATGCGAATACCGTTATGGTCGTAGGTATATGTTGTGGTTTCAGTGCTGCCACCGTAAGGAGTCGTGGCTACGCTCTTTAGTCTTCCGGCAATATCATAGGTGTATTGAACTTTTTCAGTATAATTCGTTTGCCAGTTGGCCTCGTCTTTGTTGGCCGTGTACTTGAATTCCACAGAGCCGTTGCCATCATAGAGGTAATGAACGGCCGTATCCTTTTTAGCCCACGTGCAGGTCGTTAGATTGGAATACAGAACATCGG
>JAUSMW010000017.1 GCA_030645815.1 Candidatus Saccharimonadota bacterium | reverse complement strand
CGGGCCAACACCTTGCAGTTTTGGGCTACAGACCAAGTCATTTTCCATCAACCTATTGAGAAATGACGTGGCACTGGAATTTTGCCGCCCTCGACCACTACTAGGTAGTATCGGAAAAATATCCACATCTTCTCTGTGCATCCTATCTAAAAATTCAACAACAGCTTCACGATACATAAAACCTTGCGATGGATGGCCGCGACGATATCCGTATATTGGTAAAGCAAATTGAGTTGAATACCCTGGACTATCCTCTGACCTTTCGCCCGCCGGACTATCTTCAACAATTAATGACAAGCCTGACGAAGCAATAGTATCCGATAACGTTATACCGGGTTCATGGTCTAAATCGGCGTTATATTCGTGAGTATTGGCCGCTGCCATATTTCTATTAGTAGACATATTAATATCCTAGTGTGAATTCACACTGATATTTTTGCAAGCATAAACATTAAAATGGTACAATTATGTATGTATGAGTGAGGCAAAACAAAAAGTAACCATATATAGCACCAGCTGGTGTGGCTTTTGTCATAGCTTGGAGCAGTATCTAGACCAAAAAAAGGTCTCGTACGTTACAAAAGACATAGAAAAGGACGAATCTGCCTATAATGAACTGATGGAAAAGATCGGTGGACGTGAGAATTTCCGCGGTGTGCCTGTCAGTGACGTCAAAGGCGAAATAGTCCTAGGCTTTGATCGCCCTAAAATCGACGCTGCAATAGCAAAGAATAACTAGTTTTACCCACTTTTCAGAGGTGAAGTCGTTGTAAATTCTAAAGCATAAAAGCGTTGACAATAGCATATGTGGGGTATTATTATGGAATATAAGCACTAGATATAGTATGCACAGCAATAAATATCTTGCCAGGGGACACTAGAGGTGTAGTCGTCTTCCACCACATGACTAGTAGGTAGGGCTACTAGAAAACAAAAAGTGTGTGTTCAATACAAAAATAGCAGGAGGGTATAAAGTGGACATTCAAGTCACAAAAATTGATGGTAGTCGGGAACCTTATAATGCCGACAAGATAAATAGGGCGTTAGAAAAAGCTTCTCGCGGGCTAGATGATCAAATATCAAAGGTCATTCAAGTTGCAACAGAGGTTAGTCTGACATTATTTGATGGTATAACAACCACGCAACTAGACGAAGCGGTCATCCACGCCGCTCTGCAGAACGTCAAAGACGATCCTGATTTTGACACCATTGCAGCACGTTTACTACTAAAAACTATCTACAAAAACGTACTAGGCGACTATGAAACAGACGAAGAGCTAATTACCCTGCATCAAAAGAAATTCGTAGCCTACATTCGTGACGGCGTAAAAGACAAACTATTAGACAAACGAATGAGCGACAGTAAACTATTTGACCTCAAAAAACTAGCTGTATCTCTAGACCCGAGTCGTGACAACCTGATGAAATACCTCGGCGTCATCACTAGTAAAAACCGCTACGCACTTCGTAAACAAGACGGTGAACCAATAGAAACACCTCAATATACAATGATGCGTATTGCTATGGGGCTTAGTTTCAACGAAAAAGACCCGACCGCCGCAGCCTTGAAATTTTATGAACACATGAGTCGCTTTGACTATGTACCTGGTGGTTCAACTCGCGTCAACGCTGGCGGAGCATTCCCTCAGCTATCCAACTGTTTCGTCATGGAAACACAAGACGAAATGGACTCTATCGCAAAAACTGTCAGTGATGTCATGTGGATTTCAAAAGGAACCGGTGGTATCGGCCTTTCTATGAACAAGCTTCGAGCTGAAGGTTCGCCAGTAAAAAGCACTAATACAGTGTCTACTGGACCAATACCGTTTATGAACGTTGTTGACGCAGCCCTGCGTGCAGTCAGTCGAAAAGGCAAAAAAGCTGGTGCCTTGGCGTTTTACATGGAGAACTGGCACCTCAACTTCCCGCAGTTTCTAGACCTTAAACAGAACTCCGGTGACCCATACCTCCGTGTTCGTACTGCCAATACAGCAGCCTGGATATCAGATGAGTTCATGAAGCGTGTCGACAATGACGAAGATTGGTACTTGTTCGACCCAGCCGACACACCAGACTTGTGTGAGCTATACGGTAGCGAATTTAGCAAACGCTACGCCGAATATATAGTTATGGCTGAAAGTGGTGAACTCAAGAACTTTGAAAAAACAAAAGCTCGTGAACAATTCCGCCAAATTCTCATTGTCCTGCAGGCAACTAGCCACCCTTGGCTCACCTGGAAAGACACTATTAACGTACGTGCACTTAACAACAATACTGGTACAATTCACTTGTCTAACCTCTGTACCGAAATTACTTTGCCTCAGGACAAAGAAAACACCGCTGTCTGTAACCTCGTCAGCATGAACCTCTCGGCGCATTACATACCAGAAACACGTGATTTTGATTGGAAGCGTCTAGACGCCAGTACTCGTTCAGCTGTTCGACAGCTAGACAACCTAGTAGATATAACTAATACTCCAGTAAAAGAGGCGATGCACTCTAATCAGCAAAACCGCGCCATCGGATTGGGTGTGATGGGCTTTACAGATGTGATCGAAAAACTGGGCTATTCATACGAGTCCGAGGAAGCCTATGAC
>JAUSMW010000008.1 GCA_030645815.1 Candidatus Saccharimonadota bacterium | reverse complement strand
ATCCCCCGATCGCCTGTCCCCTTTTTATTTAAATTTATTTCATTACTACAATCATGGCCTTTGGCTGACCAGTTTGGTCCTCGTGGTAGCCAGATGGATAGTTGACCATGGCGTTGAAGATTGTTGTGTAGCTGTAAACGTAGCCGTTGCCATTACGAGTACCTGGATCGTTTGTAATGACTTGTTGCTTTGCGTCATCATAGCCTTTGATAATCAGCATGTGCGTAACTGGCCCGCCGGATGAGAAATTAGGGTTATTTAGCTTCTTGCCGTTAGCCGGGACAATAACTAAATTCCCAGCCGATAATTCTCTTTTAATATCATCCATAGTGATGTTTAAATCTACCCGGGTCTTGCTGTAATTGTAATAATCTTTCATGAGCTTGGCTGTATCCTGGGCATTTAAATCAAGATAATTGCCGTATTCTTCTTTTTCAAATTCCGACATCGCAATAATAGTTTTTTCCGCGTCGTTTTTATTAATGGAAGTCGCGCCAGTAGCCCAAGCATATGCCATGACTAACGATGCTTCCTCGCAGCCATCTTGCTGGCGCGGGTCATCCCAGTTAGCATTTGGAGCTTGTGCCACAAACGGTACGCTGAGCAGGGCTTTTGCGCCAACCGGTGTGTCAGACGGAGTTTGGTTTTCAGTAGGCTTAGGTGATTCGTTTTCAGCTACAACTGGCTGTTCATTTACAGGAGGGTTACTCTCCCCTGTCGTGGTGGTATCGTCACCTCGGTTAAACGCCAAAACAGACACGAAAGCTAATACCGCTACCGCCAAAATGCCTAAATTCATTTTCTTCATATTCATGAGTGTTTGGTTAAATTACCTTAATTATAACGATATGCTAACGCTAAGGTTACTTGCTTAAGTTTTTAATAATTAACGCAATTGACTTACTTGTTTGCTTGGTTTCAGCCATAGTTGTATTGCGTCCTAACGTTAATCTTAAAGTCGCGGACTCGCCTTTATTAACTTTGCCCAACGCCTCAATTACATGGGATGGTTCAGATGAGCCGGAAACGCAAGCCGAACCAGTTGAAGCTGAGATGCCAGCTAAATCAAGCGCGGTCATTAACGAATCCTGATCAACGTTGTTGATGGTAATACTAACGTTATCTGGCGTGCGGCTCTCTCCTGTTGGGCCATTTAATTCAATGCCTGGAAGTTTCAAAAGCTCTGTAATTAAATTGTCGCGCAGATTAGAAAATTCACCCGCATATTTTTGCCGGGCTTCC
>JAUSMW010000002.1 GCA_030645815.1 Candidatus Saccharimonadota bacterium | reverse complement strand
TCGTCACTTTTTGCTATTCCATATCTTCCACGGTATGCATCCACCTATTCGCTGCCAGCTCTACATGTTGCATCGGCAATTTTTATCTTAGCTATGCAGGCTGTTGTTCTAGCATCGTCTCCGCTCGCTTTTCTGATCTTTTGGGAGTTAATGTCTATTGCCGCATACTTCCTCGTCATCGCCGATCGCGAACCAGCTTCGATTAAAGCTGGCTTAATTTACCTAGTCATGGCCCATGCCGGATTTTCTTGCATATTGGCTGGTTTTCTTGTTTTAGCTCACGGCAATCCACTAATGGATTTTACTCTCCTGGCGCAGTCAATCACCAATCTATCTCCAGCAATGCTAACAACAGCATTTTTCCTCTTTTTGATTGGCTTCGGATCAAAGGCCGGTCTTATGCCTCTGCATCAATGGCTACCACTAGCCCATCCACAAGCCCCAAGTAACAGTTCTGCTTTAATGTCCGGTGTCATGTTAAAAGTTGCTGTCTATGGTTTTTTGCGCGTTACTTTAGATGTTTTTCCCCATATCGATACAAACTGGGCTATCGTAGTTATCGTTATCAGTTTACTCTCTGCTATGCTCGGCGTGCTTATGGCGGCGATAGAAACTGACGTAAAACGAGTGCTCGCCTGGAGTTCAATCGAGAATCTCGGTCTAATTTTCTTTATGATTGGTATAGGTTTTGTGTTCAAAAATCTCGGCTTGCCCAGCATTCCGTTCTTCGTTGCTGCACTCCTACACAGTCTCAATCATGCCATCTTCAAGTCTGGTCTATTTCTGGCGGCTGGTGCGATCATTTCCGAGCGACACACTCGCGACATCGATGAAATGGGTGGTCTAGCAAATAGTTGGCCGCTCTTCTCATTGGCTTTTCTTGGCTTAGTCTTTGGTGCCGCAGCCCTACCACCCTTTGGAACATTTTATGGAGAATGGCTTACTTTTCAACACCTAGCAACCACATTATCCAGTGTCCCGCTCGGCATAGCTTTCCTGCTTATTTTATCCCTCTCGATACTCGCGCTTGTCAGCGGACTTGCGATCTTTACCTTTGTCAAAACATTTGCCGATATCTTCCTAGGAAGATCGCGCACCGAATCAAACTCCAAGCCAAAACCACTTCCTCAATCAATGGTCTTAATTATATTATCTACTACCATACTTTCATTAATCATTGGCGTATTCGTATCTCCTATTGCCAGCGTCTTGGCGCATATATTCTCGCCATTCAATCACGCAATCCAGCTGTATGCCCCACTGTCGTTGACGACCGAAACCATTCAGCCCTTATTTGTTGTATCGATATTCATACTCATAGCTTTCGTGGGCTACGAAACACATCAGTCACTCTTGCGAAAACGTCGAATCAAGATCACCGAGACATGGGATTGCGGACAGCCAATTAATGCACATATGGAGTACACTGCAACAGGCTTTGCAGCGCCAATTCGATTCTTTTTCCGTTCGATTCTTATGTCACAAAAACACATGCTCACCGAAAGAATTACACCTCAAAATCCTTGGATCCTTCGTCGTAAGCTTGAGTGGGATACAACATCTCGCTTAGAAGAACATTTGTATACTCCACTTGGCAACTTAGTATTGATAATTGCAGCAAAAATAAAGCGCCTACAAAATGGAATTATTCAATTCTACATTCTACTTATACTTATTACGCTCGTACTTATTTTGGGTTTTGCGATATGATTAGTGTACTCTCCTCAGTAATTCAGACTGTTTTAGTCATTCTTGCGGCACCGCTAACAGTCGGTCTAATACGTAAAATAAAAGCTCGTCTACAAAATCGCCAGGGCGCGTCTGTATTTCAGCCATATTGGGCACTGCTTTCGCTATGGCGCAAACAGATGACTATCACTAAGTACAGTTCTTGGGTATTTCATGCTGTACCATTTGTCGTTTTTGCAACCAGCACTATCTTAGCCCTCTGTATTCCCGCGCTTGGCACCGGTAGCTGGACGGCTCAGCAAGGGAATCTATTTTTATTAGCCACAGCACTCGCAGTTGGATCAATGTTTCTTGTACTTGGAGGCATGGACGTTGCCAGTACATTTGGTGGCATGGGTGCCAGTCGAGAGATGACACTCGCTGCCCTGATTGAGCCAGCTGTCATTATTACCTTTACTACCCTTGGTACTTTGGCGAACACCTGGAACTTTGACGGTATTTTACATGCTGCATCACAGACGCCCTGGCTGACCTCTCATCCATTCTTTTTACTGACAATTCTTTCATTCATTTGCGTACTGCTCGCCGAAAATGCCCGCTATCCGGTTGATAACCCAGCCACCCACCTTGAACTAACGATGGTTCATGAAGCAATGATCTTAGAATATTCAGGTCCCTACCTTGCCATACTCGAGGCAGCATCAGCGATCAAGCTAACCGTACTCGGCCTGCTGCTTATGAATCTAATCTTTCCGTTCTTCTTGACTATAACTAGTCCACTTGGCGCACTTGCCAGTCTTGCTGGCTTTAGCATAAAGTTATTACTCGCCGCCGCTCTTATCGCTGGAATCGAAACGGTCTTTGTCAAAATGCGCTTCTACCGCATGCAAGAATATATGACTGTCGCTTATTTTCTTGGATTAGCCGGTTTAATTCTAAGCATTGCTTTCTAGGATAATTGTATGATTTCACCCAACACTCAACTTATCCTAAATGTTCTCGCCGGTGCGATGTTTGTCTTGGCATTTTTTATCATCGGTAAAATCCGACTCCGATCGATGCTTAACATGCTAACCTGGCAATCGATACTTTTGGCACTTTTTGTGTTCGTTATTGCTTGGACCGAAGGAGAATGGCAGCTTTTCATCACCGCAACTCTCATAATCGTTATGAAAGCTTGGCTAATTCCAAAGTTATTGCTGTACTCTTCCGAGCACACCAAGGCAAATCAGCGCCTGCAATCTTTTCTCCGTCCCGAGACAACACTCTTTCTTGGCTTCATCTTCGTTATTGTTGGCTTCATCCTGACACGCTCGATTGTTCCAGGCCTGGATGCCATCTATCCATCTGTTGGCGTCGCAGTCTCGATGATCTTGCTAGGCTTATTATCACTTATTGTCCGCAAAGACATGTACGGCCAAATTGTGGCTTTTTTGCTAATGGAAAACGGCATTTTTGTCTTTGGATTAACGCTAACGGGTGGCATGCCGCTTTTGGTTGAATTAGGTATCTTTCTCGACGTTACAATTGGCGCCGTCTTAATGACTGGATTGTCATACCGTGTTCAGCAAGAAATCGAAACAGTCACGACTGACGCGCTCAGCGAATTAATCGATTAGGAATATATGCTAACATTACTATTTTTCACCCTGATCCTTGCTGCATTAAGCTTCACTCTTATTACTAAGGTGGCTACTCTTGCCAAAGCCACAGTCTTTTGGTCGAGCGTCGTTGGCATACTATCTATCTTGGTAAGCTATCCCGCTCTCACTGACCACGTATCTCAGACGGGACAATTTTGGCACATCGAACCATTCGCCGCAGTACTCATTCTACTGATTGGTTTTGTGCAGTGGACGGCGACGCTTGTCAGCCTGCCCTATTTACGCGAAGAACTCCACGAACGCTTGATTACTTTTGGACAGATGCGGTTATATCACATCTTACTGCAGCTATTCGTGCTAACTATGATTATGACGTTAACCGCCAACAGTATTGGTCTAATGTGGATTACACTCGAAGGCACAACCCTAGCCACCACATTATTAGTCGCGTT
>JAUSMW010000213.1 GCA_030645815.1 Candidatus Saccharimonadota bacterium | reverse complement strand
TATATCCATCATCCGAGCGATTGAATGTCGAGCAATTATAAATTGCTGATTTTGCTTTGCAATCTGACTAATCGCCATCCAAACGCGATCATGATAGTTATAAACCAAGATAAGGAACCCCGCCTCATAAGTCCCCGCAAGAATCCGATTTATCACATAAACAGTCAAACCGATTCGAAAACAGTAGCCCCAGCCTTCAGTAATAAAATGCCTCGCCCTCATCTGTAGGATACGAATGCGAATCTTTTTAAATAATTCAGTATTAAGACGCGCCATTCGCTGGATAATCGTGCCGGCAAAGCCAAGCGCCTTAACCGTTCTAACATTGGATACCGCCTCAAACTCAAGCCCACTGACATCTTCACTGCCTTTATTCACATTATCGACCGCAGCGGCCACACGTCGCATTAAGTAGGTTGATAAACCGTAGTAACTGACAATAAAAAGCGCCATCAATGATCCAACGAATCGATCAACGCTGCTAAGAATAATTACGACGCCAACAAAGCCAACCAATCCAGGCAGCAATGAATCATTCCACTCATTGAGCAGCGTCTGTACAAAGCCAGCGCCGCGCTGGATGCGCTTGAGCTTATTGCCAGCGTTCTCTCGTTCCTGCCAGGCAAGATCAAGTTTTAGCATATGATTAACTGTCAGGAGTTCGACTTCCAGGGCCAATCGCTCGGAAATTTGGTAATTGACATACTGCGATAACTGTTTAGTAATCAAGCGAAATACCATCACCGCAAACCAAGACACAACCAAGAAAGAAAGCTCGGCTCTAGATGCTTGAATATTAGCCACCGTTAGCAAACTGACAATCTTTGCTAAAACGTATGTCGGATACAACCAGCTAACTTCGGAAATTAATAATAAAAAACTAGTCGCAAGAAATCGGACACGATACTTCCCCAGCCATCGCCATAGGTCGCGGACTAAATCCCAATTGGAGTAGGTGTCGACAGACTTTTTTTCCATGTATTTAGTATAACGCGTTTAAATAATTAGCTAAAACTGCTGGGTCTGCCAGAGTTGGGCGAAGCGACCTTTGGCCTTCAAAAGCTCGTCGAAGCTACCCTCTTCGATTAATTTCCCGCCCTCGAGAACTAAAATTCGATCCATTTCACGAATAGTTGAAAGACGATGAGCAATGACGACCGCGGTGACGGATTTGA
>JAUSMW010000010.1 GCA_030645815.1 Candidatus Saccharimonadota bacterium | reverse complement strand
AGTACGCCGAGCTAGAAAGTATTATCTAGGCGTGACCATTATTACTCAACAAGCTAACGACTTTCTCAACCAAGAATATGGTAAGGCAATAGCTAGTCAATCGTCTCTTCGTGTACTCATGCGCCAAGACACTACCACGATCAAGAAAGTGGCCGAAGAATTCCACCTCTCAGCTTATGAGCAACATTATCTTTTAACTTGTGATCGCGGTGAAGCTTTACTTATCGCTGACCAGAACCATGTAGCAGTCAAAGTAGTAGCATCAGATGAAGAACACCCACTCCTGACCACAGATCCAAGGGAAGTCTACATTTAGCCATGAATCCTAAACTAGTACTGACCCTCTGGTCATTTCGAAAGGAATTAAAAGTTGTCCTGATAGCTTTCCTCACTGTACTCATGTTGCCTGTCATTGCGGTCATTCTGCTGACTCAGGTGGGTTTAAATATAATCTCTGACAAGTTAGTAGACCAGAATCCGACTAATCAAAGTATCCAGATCAAAGATCCAACCACGGGTGAAGTGGTAACCGAGATAAATCCAACCATCGTCTGGCCTACCAAAGGGGTAATTACTCTGGAATTTGCACAATCGAGTATGTATCAGGTCTTCCACACTGGGATTGATATTGCCTCTAAGTTAGATGAGCCAGTGAATCCAGCCATGGACGGCACTGTTATTTATGCAGGAGAGATTTTCTGGGGATACGGCAAACACGTCATTGTTGATCACGGCAATAATGTGGTGACTATCTATGCCCACTTAAACAAGATATACGTCTTTAAAGGCCAAAAGGTGACTACCAGCGACGTAATTGGTGGCCAAGGTCAAACAGGTTGGGCAACAGGAGTACATCTCCACTTTCAGGTGAATGTGTATGGAATACCGGTTAATCCTAGAGTATTTTTGGACAATAATGCCTATAATTAAGTAGTATGAGAAAATCAAAATCTATAATAATGAATAAAGAATTGCTGAAATACTTTAATTCGATTAACTCTAAGGTTGAACAAATTGATGAGCTGACAATCGCAGAAAAGATAAAAAGTATATTGACGGCAGAC
>JAUSMW010000207.1 GCA_030645815.1 Candidatus Saccharimonadota bacterium | reverse complement strand
TAGGTGCGTCCAACAGTCTGTCTAGTGGTGATGTTACGCCAGATACATCAACGATGGCCGTTGGTACAAAACTTTGTTATGCAACCTATGCACAACATCCAAAAAACACAGACAATGGTGACGTTACGGGCGGTGATAGTCGTTGGTCATATAGTGTCATAAAGTGTGCCGTAGTTGTGAAATCACCAAAGGTACAATTTCTCAATAGCGATGTAACCGTTGGTCGGCAAAATAGTGGTAGCGCTGATTGTGCAGCTAACTTGGTTGCAGACGCACCTATCATTACATCCGGATCACCAACCAACAAGTCTCCATCAAACTTGTATGGATCATGGGTAGAGTATGGAGCATTTGCACCTGGCGTTATCACTGATTTTGGTAGTGCAGCCACACCATTTGGTATCAGTAGTCAGGCTAGAAAATTAACATTTGGTAACAATAATTTTAGTACATCCGGCAACCTAGGTGGTTTTGCGTATGGTAAAAACTGTCTAGCTGATTGGTTTGGATTGGTCAAAGACGACAATACAAACCTAACTTCATTACCTGCTGCATATGACCAAGATACAAATGTCCTTGACCTACAACAGATAGGCTCGGGAACTGACAGAACAGGCTATGTTGCAAACAATAGAAACATACAAATAGGTGAACCAGTAGTTGGAGGTCCAGCTGCCGCCGATACAACCCCTAGTCCAACGACTCAGACAACAGTCAGGGTCAATGCGCGTGCTGAGAACGGTATGGGTACTAACGGCTGTCCAAAGCTATTAGTAAAAGTTACTGATAGTGATGGCAAAGTTGATCAAGACACTAAAGAAATTTGCTCAACAGGTTTCCAGGATTATGACTATGTATTTTATCAAAATACCAATGGTCCAATACATATAGAAACAAGATTTGTCAACGATGCAGTTGTCGCAGGTGTTGATCGAAATATTGTATTGGCATCAATCACAACAAACGGTCAGAGCACGTATGTGTATAACAGAGCATCTAATCCTGGGTTAGATATTGCGGGTGATGGTGATACCGACTGCGTTGGGTCAGGTGGTATATATTTCAGAATCCAAAATAGCTCTACAACTGCAGGTCATTGCTACGGGTTGGACATTGACCCAGTGACTGCGCCGCTTTCACCCGCTCAACAGCAAGCCGACTATAAGCCACCAGCCGAGACAACAGTCACAGTCACCGCCAAGGCTACTACAGCAACAACCGCAGATAGTACAAACCAAGCGCCAGGTGGCTGTCCATTCATGTACGTCAAGGTGACGGGCACAAATGGTGTGGTGAGAGAGCATACGCAAATAGTGTGTAGCACGTCAAGTAGCGCGTATTCATTCACGGTCAACCTGGGTGGAGGCGGAGTGAATAGTGTAGAGGCTAGCTACGACCCAATGGACTATTTTGGTGGTGGCAACGACCGTAACTTGTACATCAGTAACATAACGGTTGATGATACTAGTGTTGCTATCAATGCAAATTCTGGCACAGACGTAGAGCTAAAAAATGGTAGCGGAGATTTTGAACCAATTGCTTCGGCACCCGCAACCTGTAAAGACAACAGTAGTGTTATTTTCCTATCAGCAACCAATAACGTGGCTGATGGTTGGTGTGCGACGGTTCGTGTTAATAATGTGACAGAGCCTATTGTCATTCCACCACCAAAACCACCACTAACGAGCGACTACACAGGATTTAACCACAGAAGTATTGTGATTTATGCCAAAAAGACAACTGCTGGTCCATGTTCAGACAGCTCCAACGGTAACATAACCATTAACAGAGATTTGATTTACAAGCGTGATAGCTATGCCAGTATCTTAGATATCCCACGTATAACTATAATGGCAGACTGTAATATAAAGATTGCCAGTAATGTAGTAGAGGTCAATGCAAACCTAATAGCTGGTGATGCTATAAAAACATGTACAGAAGTAGCAGATACGCAGGACAAGTGTAATCAGCCGCTAACAGTTCGGGGTACAATAGGCGCTAATAGGTTATTGTTATGGAGAACTCATGGGGCGGATCAGACAAAAGCCAATGCGGAAATTCCTGGCGAGACTTTTGACATGAGCCCTAGCCAAATGGTTTCTGGTTACAACAGAGGACTGCGTTCATCAAAGCCTTCGACAGTATACGAAGTCGATTTGCCGCCAAGGTATTAGTACTCTATAAAATAGACTTGCTAACATCTATAACGGTTATGTATAATAGCTATCAGAATGAAATTACTAAATACGGTGGGCGACTTTTTTGCGCTAGATGTTGGTACAACTGCTATTCGTATAGTGCAGCTTTCTCGACAAGGCCATAATGATGCCTGGAATCTAGTGAAATTTGGCTATGCGCCAGTTGATGCAAAAATCAGCACTAGTGATGCTGCCGAAGACCAACGACGTTTGGGCGAAATCATCATGACCGCACTAGGCCAGAGTGGTATCAATACTCGTGATGTAGTAGTTGGTATACCGTCAAACAAAACCTTTGCAACAGTAGTTGATTTGGCAAAAATGTCACCAGCCGAGCTAAAAGTTAACATAAAATATCAGGCTGAACAATATATTCCTATGCCTATTAACGACGTAAAGCTAGACTGGGCATTACTAGGCGACAGTCCATCAGGTGCTGATAAGTCAGAAGTTTTATTAACGAGT
>JAUSMW010000106.1 GCA_030645815.1 Candidatus Saccharimonadota bacterium | reverse complement strand
GCTAATCTCTACCATGTCCGTAAGGTGTGGATGCCAACCACGGGATAATTCCGTCCAATACCCCTGAAAATCAGCATCAGGGGGAAGAATAGTATGCAATCTGCTAAGAATTACAGCTATGAATCGTACAATAATGCCTATATTAGCTACTTTACCGATAGCTTTGTCACCAAAACTGAAATAAATGACTTAATCAGAGCTTCCTTAAAGAACCAGATACAGAGTCTTTAGTTTGAGTTAAAACTAGATGCATTATCTTGTGAGGTCTAGAATCTGCCAAGAATGTACCAGTAAATAAGTTCTGTCCGTAACTAGCCACTATATTGTTGACTGTAAGGAAGTAAATAAATCCAAGTAATGTTAGTTTTTTCAAACTAATCCATCTATTAGTAAGCATATAGGTCACCGGTCGAGCTAGCAGAAGTCTTGTTTTGTATTTTTAGCTAAAAAAGAACTCCATCAAATCGCTCCTCCATTCTCGGCAATCCGGAGTCAACGCACGCGCGCAAGCGGTGTCATAAAGTACGGTAGGATGTGCTGACGTAAGGAGGCGCATCAATCGAGAGATAATCTAAATCAAAACCAAGGTAGGGCATCCAAATGAAAATTCCGGTGCAATGCGCTTCGCTTATTGGCACCCTACTACTCGCGGCAGAGACTAAACCACTGAACGGGTCATTCATACCTGTATCGAAAAAGCACACAATGTTTCCTGTCGTTTTCGCAGTGGCGCGGCTCAATGTCTGTGTTAGGGGCCTCCACAAGAATCTTTACCCGGCACACGATCAGCCACCAATCCGTGCCTGCATTCGCCGCCGAAATTCATCTCGATCAATCAACTTCGCGGTGCCCGCATCAATCTCAGCAAGGCGGCGCAGAATTTCCTTGTCCCAAGTCTCCAATGCATCCGCATCATCGGGAGCATCCAGGCTTTTAACCAAAGCATGTGCCAACTCGGCACGTTCTGCCTCCGGTAGCATTAACACTTCAGAACGAAGCTTGTTCAATGTCTCAGTTTCCATCACTGTCCCGTAAAAATAAAATATAGCCCCATCATATTCCCGTTGCGCAACCCCATCAAGTTGATGACCTTGAATCGACCGGACTTAAGCAATCGTAGCAAGATTATGCAACGAAAAATCAAGAAAAT
>JAUSMW010000194.1 GCA_030645815.1 Candidatus Saccharimonadota bacterium | reverse complement strand
ACCTCTGGTGGAAATTCATCGATAAAAGTTGCTGTTGTTGATACTGGTGTTGCCTATGAAGATTATGATCCAGTTGGAGCAGAAAATTATGTAAAAGCTCCTGATTTTGCCAGCACTAATTTTGCTTCTGGCTATGACTTTGTAAATTCAGATAATCATCCGAATGATGATCATGGGCACGGCACGGCAATTGCATCTATGATTGCCGAATCAACCAACAACAGTCTTGGCGGAGCATCTTTGGCTTACAATGTCACGATAATGCCGATTAAAGTATGTAGTAGTTTGGGAACGTGCAGTGATTACAATATTGCGTCAGGGATAAATTATGCTCGCAGCAATGGAGCCAAAGTGATCAACTTATCATTAGGTGGGCTTGATTATTCACCAGTAATGCAAGCAAGTATTGACGCTGCCTGGAAGGCTGGAGTAGTTGTGGTAGCTGCAACAGGAAACGATGGAATTGGAACAGTACAATATCCAGGGAGAGGTAGTCATGTGATTGGGGTCGGAGCAACGACAAGTTCAGACTCACGATCTTCTTTCTCAAATTATGGTTCTGGACTTGATATTGTTGCACCTGGTTCGAATCTGGTTTATCAAAAATTATTATGTGTGAACCAAGATTGTAGTAGTTTTTCATATGGGTATATCTCCGGGACCTCGATGTCGACAGCATTAGTTTCCGCAACTGCAGCACTTGCCTACGGTAAAGCCGGAAATGTTGGAGCGGCCGAGATTTCTGACAGCGTTTTGAAAAATACGGTTGATCTTGGTGCAATTGGATACGACACTATTTTTGGTTACGGTTTGTTAAAAGCCTCTTTAGCCGAACAAAATGTCGCAGTTGTATCAAAACCTTTCGGGGTAATAAAGAACGATTCTTCAGATTATAATTTTTATACTTATAATGTGCCGAAAAAAGTTGAAGTACGGGGAATTATTGGGGCGGATTACTGGAATATTTCCGGGGGAAATAATGTTGTCGCTTCGACAGAAATAAAAGTTGGTGGTGTCAGTAAGGTTGGTGTCATCAAGAATGAGCGTGGAGATTATAATTTCTATCTTTACAATTTCCCAATCGGTACTCAATCAACCACCAGAATCGCAGCTGATTACTGGAATATACCAAAAGGCAACAATGTTGTCGGTATTGCCGGAGTTGATGTCAATGGGGATGGAAATGATGAAATTGCGGTGATGAAGAATGAAAAAGGAGATTATAATCTGTATGTTTATTCAGCTCCTGTGGGAACTCAAGCTGCAAGTTTGATAGGAGTTGATTATTGGAGCATCCCAACTGGAA
>JAUSMW010000009.1 GCA_030645815.1 Candidatus Saccharimonadota bacterium | reverse complement strand
TGTGCATTGGTCCCGCCCATGAATCGTACGCGTAGTGTCGATCCATTGACCCACATCTTTCTAAAAAGGAAGACCGCCCGCGCTGGTCCAGTGCCGAGCCTGATAGTCTGCTGTGGGCGGACAAGATCGAGTGGCAGAAGTCTGTCGTGACAAATTTTTAGTTTCTCTTTCATAGTGATCTCCTTAGAATAAAAAGCTGAATTTTCAGTCAATGTTTATGCCATTCTGTTGCATCCTCGGGTAACGGGCTTTACGAGCGATGACATTTCGTTAATGTTTCTGCTGCTCATATCAAACTTATCGTCTTCACCTGGAAATTACGATTCCGGCAAGGCTACAATAGTAGGGCGACACCTAAAAAAAGCGAATAAGCAAATTGCTTATTTTTTGGTTAAGGTAAATACGTAGAATAGGCTGTGCACAAGAACTTGAAATGTTTCCGATGCCGTGACGATGCAGGGGTAAAAATTTCGAGAGTCGCAATGGAAAACCGATGACGCTTGATGAAATACTCAATATGCTGTAATGCACCATTCCATTGATTTCGCAGATGGGCGGCATCCGCCAAGAATTGAGGCTAATTTCTTAACACATTGGTCATGGGTAGGAGGGTAAAAATATCTGGCTGCGTCTACTGTAGAACGATTGGGAAATTTTTGTGCAGAGAATCCGAGTATGCTTGAGCATCGCTGCTACCGAAGAAGCAAGTTAGATATAAAAAATGTGTTTATCGTTAGTTCTTATTTATAACTGTAGGAGACAACAAATTGCTAAACCTAAAAAACGTATTGGCATTTGTGTTGCTTTTAATAAGTTCTTCCGCTTGGGCATTCATGCCAGCCTCCGGAATGTGGGGGGTTGATTCTGAGGATAACGGACTGCCCGGCAGAGGGTTTCAGATTGAGGCAGAAAACGGAATAGTCGTTTTTACATATTATGGATACCGAGCAAATGGCAGTAGTGTATTTTATTACGCGGCTGGTCCAATTATAAATAATACCTTCACAGCCTCACTTCTTGATTTGTATGGAGGTACATCGTTAGGAGGGCCATATCAAACCGCGTCTTTATTAGTCCCAGCTGGCACAGTTACAATTAATTTTTCAAGCGGAAAGCACGGCATAATTTCATTGCCCAGTGAGCCACAAAGGGCCATTTCAAAGAGGCCGTTTGGATATTTCGACGGGCATGATGGATTGCTTGGGATATGGTTGTTCACAAGGATACAAGGCCAAACTCCGCATTCTCAGATGAAAAATTTAACCATTAACACTGGAAGAGCAACCACTACAGGTAATGGCATTGTTACGACGGCAGAA
>JAUSMW010000169.1 GCA_030645815.1 Candidatus Saccharimonadota bacterium | reverse complement strand
ACAACCACATCCTTCAAGATGAGCTGCGTTAAAGTTAGCCATATTGGAAACTTCAACGTTAGCATCAGAATCTCCGGTTGTGATAGAAACTTCGCCACCTGTGTTGTCTTCTGCCTCGTTGTCACCGGTGGTTGACTCAACACCAATCAAATTTGAGATGTTTGCATCGTTATTTTGATCGATATTTTTGTAAGTCGCAAGTGATACATTAGCCGTATTATCGCTGTCTGCACCATTTCCACTGATTTCAACGGACATAGCTCCGCCACCATTTGGACCTGCTGTCACAGCTGCCCAGTTAGAGTTTGCCAAATTGGAAACTGCAACTGTTGCATCTGCATCGCCGGTTTCAATGGCGACATCGCCTCCGGTGTTCTTTTCAGCTTCGTTATTACCGGTAGATTGATCAACATATATTTTATTGTTGATTTTTGCAGTGTTGTCCTGATCAACAACAACATTGTTGTTAGTCGTGACATTAGCATCATTGTCGCTGTCTGCACCATTACCTGCGATCTTAACGTTAAGACCACTGGCACAACATCCGGAAACTTCCGCTGTGTTTGAATTTGCCGAATTGGCAACTTCAACATTCGCGCTGCTGTCACCGGTTTGGATAGAAACATCGCCACCAGTATTCTTCTCTGCTTCATTACTACCAGTGTTTGCAGAAACGGAAACATTATTGCTAATGTTTGCGTCGTTTGTTTGCGTAACAGTGGTGGTAGTTGTCTGGGTTACATTTGCGGTGCTATCTGAATCTGCACCGTTTCCTGTAACTTCAACCGTTGTTGCTAGAAGTGGTGTTGCGAATGAGGAAACTATCAAGGCTGCCGATGAGACAGCTGTTGCGATTTTTATTGTAAGTTTGTTCATAATTAATTCACCCCCTTTCCTGAATCGATTTACCGTATTTGTTATACAAAAACGGAGGTTCACCTCTAAGCTTTATTGCTTAGAAACGAACCTCCGTTTGCGGTCGGTTGTATCTCGCCCTTTTGGACGGACTATTATTTAATTGTTAACTTTATTCTCTTACCCAGGCTCTTTCTCCAAATCGCTTTCAAGTCTAACAAACAATTTTTGTGTTTGTCAATCAAGCAAAATAAGCCTAAAAACTAACTTCGATGGGTTCCTGCTTAACCCTTACTTCACCAATCATCAGCTTATATGTTTTCTGCGCGGAATCCACAACGTAACCCACTCTGGTCTTTTTAATTGACACGGCATCGGCTTTTACGCCATTGTTATACACTTCCGGCGCAAAACTCCTGCCTTCGTTATCTATGAACCTCACCATGTCGTTTGGCTTTATCGCAAGTTCCTGCTTTGTCGTATTTTCAATTTCCATATTAACCAGTAAAAATATTTTGCCGTCTTTAGTCCTCACCGGCTTATCCTGGGCGATAATAGAATCTGTTTTTTCTATGGTTGTTATTGTTACATGTAATTTATCACCGGTTTCTTTTCCATCCTGAGTCTTAAT
>JAUSMW010000168.1 GCA_030645815.1 Candidatus Saccharimonadota bacterium | reverse complement strand
AAATGGAAGGCGATTAAGCTGATGGCCAGGCGCCCTTCTTCATCAAGACGAGCCTTATCATCGATTACTCGATAAATCTGTTTATTAGCAGTAAAGAGCGTAACCAGGGCGATCAGAATCACCATGGAAATAGTCAGCGCGATCATTAGTTCGACTAATGATCGTCCTTGAGTTTGCTGAATTTTTTTGTGTGCGCTCATCACGATAATTTATGCCCTACGGAACAAATCTAATCATGTAACAACGGACTCCTGCACCTGGAGCAAGAAGTGATTCGTTTGGGCAAGCCGGATCTACATCAGACACCGAAACCTGATCATTTTGCTCGCGCCACATCACAGTCACGTCATATCCGCCGACACTATTTTTGATGACGTAACCCGCACCACCACGCAGACGGCTGTTCAAATTCATCAACCATTGAGCCAAATCTATACGTGCTATCTCATTTGGCGTGCACCTCGTTACAGCACATGCCGGTGTTTCGGGCGGATGTAACACGGTTGTTTCATATGCCGTGGTATACACATAATCACTCGCGGCGACACCCTGACCATTTGCACGAATTCTCTCGCTAAGATCATAGGCACTTTGGGTCGCCTCCGACCTTTGACTGGAGGATTTTTGAAACTTCATGGCGTTAATTTGTAAGGCACCGAGTCCCAACAGCCCAATCGAAGTGATAAAAATCGTAATTACGATCTCTAGCATCGACGAGCCGAGTTGTTGTTTTTTGGAAAAAATTTTCACATCTGTTCTCTTGAAACAAATATTAGGAACACGCTGAAATCGCGACGCGAGCACGACCACCTGAAGCGATACAAATGAGTCGATCATGAGAAGCATCTGAATCGCTAATCGGGCGACTTACGACAAAGCGCATAAAAGTCCCAAAAATCTGGCCTGTGGAGTTGTATGTGAGCCTGTTGCGATTTGGGAAAGGGATAATGGAGCCTGCGGCAAGCGGATTAATCATTGCCCCTTGAACTTGTATCAAGACATCATCTGAATTATAAATATTATCATTATTGCCATCGACATAAATTAGCCACCCCTCACCCCAACCGGTATTAGTAGAAGAATTACTCATTACTGAGGCGCAAGTAGGTGTCGTAGTTTGCGCATTGCTGCTCCGGCAAATATTCACACTTCGCCCCCTTTTGATAGCCTCTGAGCGTGTCAAGAGAAGTGCGGCATGAAGCTGGCTTGTATAGCTCGAAATTTTTGTAGTACAAATTAATGAGGTGTAGGCTGGAATCGCAATAGTTGCGAGTATCGCTATTATTGCAATAGTTACCATTAATTCAGTTAGGGTAAAAGCCAATTGCCACTTGCCAGTTACAGTTACCATCTTTAGTCCCATTTATCGATTTCTCATTTTCAAGTGAGATCAAAGTATTTTTTAATTATTTTATTTCCTAATTAAATATACAATATATTTTACCAATAAGATAACAATATTATTATTTTTGATAGTTAAGTTATAAAATGATGTTTTATTGTCACACTCTGGCGATGTTTTTGAAACATTTGGATAGAGTGAAGCTCGAAGAATTTACGAAGGGAGAGGTAAGAGGGGCAGAAAAGCAAAAACCCCTCAGCAGTAATCTGCTAAGGGGTTTTTTAGGATAAAAGCCTGACGATGACCTACTTTCACACTGGTTGCAGCACTATCATTGGCGCGGAGTCGTTTCACGGTCCTGTTCGGGATGGGAAGGGGTGGTACCGACTTGCTATGGTCATCAGGC
>JAUSMW010000159.1 GCA_030645815.1 Candidatus Saccharimonadota bacterium | reverse complement strand
AGGGCTTCACTCTCGTGGAACTGGCAATAGTGCTTGTAATTATCGGGATAATCATGGGCGCTGTTCTTAGAGGGCAACAGATGATTGAGGGTGCAAAATTAAAGAGGCTCTATAACCAGCAGAGAGAGATAGCAGCAGCTTTTTACACTTATTACGATAAATATGGAAAGTTTCCGGGGGATGATAATACTGTCGCTACAAGGGGTGGTGTATGGGCAACTTCGGTGAATGGTGACAGTGATGGCCTGATAGAGGTTACTTTTGCGTATAGCTGCAGTGGAGCAGAAGCAACGGGAGCGGAAAGTTGTAATGCATGGAGTCATCTGCGGCTTGCAAATATCATATCAGGCTCTGGTAGGACAAACCCATCACATGCCCATGGGGGGGCGGTAAGCGCGGCATATGGAACTGTTAATACTGTACCAGCTAACTGGATTGCTTTCCAGAATGTACCCGGGGATGCGGCACTCTCGATTGACACCCAATATGATGATGGCGTTTACAATACTGGCACAATACAGGGTAGTGCAGTCTACACAGGTGCTGTAACAGATTTATATTCAAAACTTTAATGAATAGCAAACCCCTGTCTGTTGAAGGTAGTTATATTGCTATACCTATCTATTTTATTAATCATTCTCGGATATTACTCATTAAGCATCCCTCCTGATACTGCCTTTGAGGAGGTAGTTAAAAGGACACAGTCGGGTATCATCTTAACCTTGATTGGGGGCGTAATGATGATGGTCTACATCTTTAGACGCTCTAAATAAGGTTATAGTCTTTATGGGATATACAGATATAAAAAAACAGAGAGGCTTCACCCTCATCGAAATCGCTATAGTCCTTGTGATTATAGGTATACTTTTGAGTATCGGCACAGGGATGATAGGGACTTTAACTAAAAGGGCTAAATTGGGTGAGGCGAGGGAGATAATTAATGCTGCCTTAGAGTCAGTGATAAGCTATGGAGCAGCGAATAATAAACTGCCTGATACCACCACTTTCCCGACAGTAATTAGAAATCCCAATGATGCGTGGACAAAACCATTATATTACATCTATGACAACAATTTAACAGATGCAGCAATCGGCGGTATTTGTGGCAGAAAGACAACTACTTTAACTGTGAGGATATGCCCTGATGCCACCTGTTCTACCCCGACTAACATACCCAATGTAGCCTTTATAGTCCTGAGCGGCAGCGAAAACTACAATAACCAGACAGCAGGAAACGGGGCAGCAACAACTATAAAAGTCTATGGGGTTGATGTGGGCAATATAGATAACTATCCTGGAGATATAAATAGACCAGAGCCTTATGATGACATAGTCAAATGGATTACAATTGATGAA
>JAUSMW010000154.1 GCA_030645815.1 Candidatus Saccharimonadota bacterium | reverse complement strand
TTCCGGTAACAAATGGATTTTGCAACGGACTTGGCAACGAATTTCCATTTCCATCAAAGTATTTGACCGTCATTCCGGTTTGAGTTCCCAAAATAGTGGATTGAAATGAGGAGGTATCGAAAGCAAATTTGCCATCTTGAGCCAAAGGATCTAATTCATCATCACAGGTTGTTGTCAACGCAACTGGAACAGCAAATGCTTCCGGCAAATCGTCAACTATAAATGTAATGGTAGTTTCATCAAAACATTTTTGCGCCGTATTATTGGTAACAACAGCTTTTATGGTTTGCGATGCGGTTGTGAATGTCGCAGGAAATGGACTCGTAATCAAAACTCCGTTTGCATCTTTGAGAGGATTATTGGCGGCATCAAAATAAGTCACGGTAACAGGAAATGATTGATTGGTTCCTAATAAAGTAGTTTCAAGAGCAGCAGTATCAAAAGTGAATATTTCATCCTGATTGTCGTCGCATTGTCGTGGGATCGAAACAGGATTGGCAAACGGCAATGTTTCAACGGTCAAAGTAACGAATGGCCCCAAACCATAACAAGCATTGTCAGCATCACTATCTACACGAACCCAGATATTTTGAGTATTTGGATAGCCAATATTTCTATAATTGGAAATATCTGTAATCACGTTAAGTTCTGCCAAGGCATCGGCTTGATTTCTATAATAATTGATGTTATAAACTACTCCAGCCGTTGTTGGCAACAGATTTTGGATTGTTACTTTAGTTGCACTAAAATTAAAAGTCGCAATTCCGTCTCGTTTATTATTGTTGGCATTATTATTTCCATTAACATCCAAGAAATCATCACAAACCGGCTGCACTTTAATGTTGTAAGAGGAAGGAATATTTGTAGCCAAAACTTGTAAAGTCAATTTTGCCGTTCTAAAACATCCGTTAAAGTTTACCACTCGGGCCCAAACCGGCATTGTTCCCGGTTTTGTGTTTGTAAAAGCTAATGGAGTTGTGATTAATTCGTTAATATCGGCAGTATTGGCTCCAGCCAAAGAAGTGTAGTAAGTGAAAGTTTCATTGGCAGAATTACTTGAAATTACTTCGTTTTTTACGGTTAGATTAAAAGTTGAAACAGCATCTAAATCATCGTCACATTGTATTATCGTTATATCATTAACTACCGGCAAAACATAAACAGTCAAAGTGGTTTCAGCAGAAGATAAACTGCAAGAATTTCCTGTTTTATTCAGTACAACACGAAATTTGTAACCGTTCATTGCATTGGTAACGCTTGTTAATAATAAGGTGTTTGTTGTAGCTCCAGAATAAATGGCATTGTTAGTAATGTCAGTCCAATTTGTTCCATCGGTAGATAATTGCCATTGATAGGTGTTTCCACCATTATCAACTAATGTAATTGTGGCGTTTTGTAATTCGCAAGTAGGCGATACATTGGGTTGCGTGGTTATTGCAATTGGAGCAGCAATATTATAATCTGGATTTGGCAGAGCATAACCAATGCCGCTTGTAACTAGTCCATTTAAGTCAACTGTTGGAGGTGTTATTGCTCC
>JAUSMW010000143.1 GCA_030645815.1 Candidatus Saccharimonadota bacterium | reverse complement strand
ATCCGTTCAATCGATTTTATCCAATCTTTGAATTCAGCTGCTTTCATGATGCATACCTCTTTCTACATTCCGATGCATCTTTGACTTGCAATTCAACAATTAATTGCTACAGAGCCTTTTAAATCTTTCCGGACCAAATTTGACGAAATGTCCGGTACAGGTATAATCAGTTTCAGAAAAAGACGCTTATATTTCTATTAAGATATTAATCTTCTTTATTATTTTGTTACAACTCTACTCTATTTATTTTTCGATTATTTTTAACTTTCTAAGAACAACATAAATCAACTGAAGTATCGTACTTAATGAAAATTTAGCTTCAATAATTTAATTCTAAACGTTATAACTTTTAAGGTAAAAAAATGGCTATTATTAACGGAACAAAAAAAGATAATGTGCTTAACGGCACAGCTTTTAACGACTTCATTTATGGTTTAAAAGGTAATGACACGCTCTTCGGTTTTGGCGGCAGTGATTTACTTTTTGGCAATGACGGCAATGACAAACTTTTGGGTGGCGGTGGTAATGACATACTGTACGGCGGCAAAGATAAAAACATCTTGACAGGTGGCGCAGGTCAAGACACTTATGTTTTAACTAAAGAGAAAGACAATGCTGATACCATTAACATTGCAAAAGGTGAAAGTTCTACGAGTGCTGCTAATGTTATTCTGACAGGTAAAATAACAGGATTCGATACTATCATTGGCTTCGACAAGCACGACAAGCTTAATTTAGACGTAAATTCTAGTCGAGTTATGGCTAACACCAATGTCAATACTGTAAATGACACGGTTCACTTTAAGAATTTTTCAGTTAACAATGGCATACTCAATTTAAAAAATGGCGCAAATAATGTTGCACTTACTAGTGAAGCACTTCTGCAAGAAGCCTTTATATACGTCATTAGCAATCTGGATGTCATTCCCAACGACGTCGCTGTAGCTGTCAACGTTGATATTGGCGTAAATGAAACGAATTCGCCTATTCGAGGAAAACATGCTCTTGTTTTTGTCGACCATACCGACCCTGGTTTCACAATTGTCGATGTTGTAGGCAGCCTAAATTCGCTAAGTCTCAGTCAGGTTATTTAAGATAACTAGTTCATCGAACAGTGTTATTAAATAGGAATCCACCGAGCCAATTGCCGCTTGACTTTTAGTAGACAATCCAGAGAAGTTAGTATAAAAGCTCCGGCAGTGGTTATGGCAGAAACAGGCGAAAAAGCGCAGTTTATATGTAATAAATGAGCATTTTGAGCCTGTTTTTAACACCGTAGCGGCAACGCAGATAGTTTTTCAACGGCCTGTTAAAGGAAATCTGCTTCCATCATTCTCTGGAAAAACTGCTCGCCATCGATTTAATCGATGAGGTGATCGACCTGCAAACAACGAGCTATGGAGCATCGCGATGGTGCACATGCCTAGTGAACCGATACCCAAGCTTATATCTGATGTGGTGTAGGCAAAGGAAGTCAAATAAAGAAATCCGACGCCGCCTGAAGCGTTATACTGTTCGTGAGCCATATCCGATTTCTCTCTGACTTGCGCCCCAGACTCAGCCAAACAATCGCTCTATCGGAGCATTGCTTGGCAGCTTAAAACTGAATGAATACCGATGGTCGGCTATATACCCAAAAATCAAATAGCAATAGATACTCGTTGATACTGTTTTTTCTTGATGAATTATTACAACTGGTATCAGTCGCATCTATACAACAAAGGGATACCTCCTCGCTCTATAGTTGTTGATGGATTACACCAGCACACCGCGGGACTAAACACTCATTCAGACAAATGAAACAAATAGTTTTCTGCAAATAATTGTGAACACAAATTCCTAGAATTGATCGACTTTATACTAACAGTATTCTATTTTTTCTCAGGCACATCCTTTACTCCTGAGTAAAACCATAGTTTTACCTGTAAAATCTTTAGTTAGATCCAGTTTGTATGATTCAAGGATAATATTTGTTGTTTTTTTGTATAGATAGATCATTCCATCTGCTTAAACATTAATTTACTCATCAATTGGAGATTTTAGATATGTTGCATCATATAAAACGATTAATTTTATCTGGATGTGCATTTGTATTGTTATGTCATAGTCATTTGATTTACGCTGATACAGGTAGCGATACTGAAAAAATACTTAACTGGGCTGAAAATACTTACCCAGAGATTTTTGCAGGTCATCAAGCTACTCAGAATATAGAACCTTGGTTATACCGACATTATCCAGAAACCGGAATATATGCAGGTATTAACAAAAATGATAATGGCGTTTATCTCCTTGGAGGAATTTGGGGTGATCAACCAACCTATATCGATACGCTTACCAATCTCATTGCTCATATTGACAGTTTGGGTGGTAATGGTGGTGTGGCAGCCTGTGATACCTCTAAAACGCCTGCGGGAATTACTTATAGTCAAAGTGGCAATGTTGTGACTGTCACTTCAAGTGGTCAGTGTGTAGCTGCACCAGATCTTGCTAACACTAATCTTTGCAGTGTACCGCGACAAACGACCGCAAGTGGTGTTTCCTTGCTTGGAAGCAATACTGTAACCAGCTCAAGATTGGAAGGTTTAACAATCAATATCCCGGGATTACCCGATCCTATTAAAGGTATCGATGCTTCAGCAAATGTTAAGCATTGCACAATCAATGTTGCGGCTGACACGGCTAACTTGATTGTAAATTCTGATCTATGTTTTGATATTACAACAACCGTTACAAATTTATTGGCAGGTTTCCCTGTCGATGGAATTGCGCTAACACCTCCGGTGAAATATTACACAGCAGGGACTTATACAAGTAGTATCGTGAATGATTGTTTTGCGACGGATGCTACGACAGTCAGTGATGCTTTCACTGGAGAAACTTGGGTCAGGCAAAATGGTGAGTATGTCAAAATTGGCAGCTAAGTGTTCAATTCAAAATTCAGTTATTTTAACAACTTCGTTTTGTCGACATCGAGTGTAGTGTGATACTGGACTAAATTCTGGGTAGCGCATTAAATCTTGCCGGTATCCTCTAAGATGAAGATGCGCTCATCCGGGTCACACAGAACCATTTCATTAATGATGGCGTTGATCAGGGTTGTTTTACCTGACCCAGTGCCGCCAATGACTAGAATGTTGCGGTGCTTGCGTACAGCATCTTTGATGACATCACAGTGTCTGGGCGACAACACGCCGGTTTCCACATACTGCTCAAGCGTAAAGATTTTGACGGCTTTTTTGCGGATGGCAAAGGTGGGGGACGAAACAATGGGGGGTAATTGACCGGCAAAGCGTGAATTATCGAGTGGAAATTCGCCCTCGATCATCGGATTGAATCGATTGACTTCCTTGCCGTGAAAGCCCGCAACCGTTTTGATGACGGCTTCAACCTGGGCAGCCTGGATATTTCCGATATGTTGTATCTTCTGACCCAGCTTCTCTTGCCAGATACGGCCATCGGCATTGACCATGATTTCAACCGTCTCAGGATCTTG
>JAUSMW010000131.1 GCA_030645815.1 Candidatus Saccharimonadota bacterium | reverse complement strand
CGATTATGGCGATGGCTCTAGTTATAGGTTTACTCAAGCCTTAGTTTGCATTATTTACAACACTTAACAGATATGGTGGATGAGAGCGGGAAGACAGATAGTTATTTGTTCGGTCGCACTAATACATTACGGGGCTGTAACAGATTAGCAATCGATGCAAATAAGACGTCGACTTATGTCGCGAAATATTGTGAAATGGTCTGATGCACACAGCTATACATAAACCACTTGGGCAATTTGAGCCCCAACTCGAGGGCTTCCGAATATGCGTTGGACCAGGTGTTGACTGGAATGGTTCGGCGACATTCAGAGATCAAATCATTGAAAACTCACGCCAACCGCATATTTTTGATTTTGCTCCGGACGATGCAGCCCGCCGATTTAAAGACGTTGAGTCGCTAGCTCTATGGGCAGAAGAGGGGAAGGTCGTATTCTGCTTGAGTGACGCGTCAATGTCGTTGGCAGGGTTAGCGTGGTTTGGCAAAAGGACCAATGAGCACGCCCCTGGACTGGATACAACATTTGCAATTAGGATGTACGAAGGTTTTGTCGGCCGTGGCTTGGCCGCGCCATTTATGCGCATGGTACACGATAATGTCGGAACGTATCTTAATGTATCCAGTGGCACCTGGATTGAAACTGCGGCCACTAATACTAGGAGTATGGAGCTGTTCCAGGATTTTGGATATGTCCCAGTTCACTCGGCAGAACGTGTTGTTATGCAGTATCATGAACAGTAACGAATGAAAGTTTCTAAAAGCTATAAACCTAATATTGTAGTTATTGGCGGTGGAACTGGTAGCTTTACTCTTTTGAGCGGCTTAAAGCAGTACGCGCCAAATATAACGGCTTTAGTGAACATGTCTGATGATGGCGGGTCGACTGGTTTATTAAGAGACGAATTAGGAGTTTTGCCTCCGGGTGATGTCAGGCAATGTTTGGTGGCCTTGAGTGACACCCAGCGGATACGAGATCTGTTTAATTATCGTTTTAGTGGCGGGTCACTTAAGGGTCACAATTTTGGCAACCTGTTCTTAAGTGCTGTTGAGAAAATGACTAACAGCTTTGAAGAAGCTATCCAAACAGCGGGGGAAGTGTTGCATATAACCGGCAGGGTAATTCCGACCACACTTGATCATGTAGAGCTGATACTTAAAACACAAAGCGGTCGTGTTATTACGGGCG
>JAUSMW010000107.1 GCA_030645815.1 Candidatus Saccharimonadota bacterium | reverse complement strand
TGGCCGATTACATAAGCCAGTCTGCCATGACCTACTTGCTCGATCATTTGCGCGAGATTTGGAAGCTTCCTTGATTGAGAAACGAATTCTTCAGTTAAGCCTGCTTTTCTAAAGTAATTCCCGATGGAGTGCAACATGCGCTCCTCAATGACCATTACATTTCCATCTCTGTTTCTGATGTTCTCTTCTATATTTTGCTTAAACTCAATTTCGGTTTTTAGGCCCTCGGCAATGAATCTATTGAAGTGATCGTCGGACGGGTTCGTGCAAAGCCAATTTAATTTTATGGCTGATTCAAAAATACACCTATCAATGATAGATGTGGTTTCTCCAAATAGCCCTTCATGCGAAAGCGTTATATTTGACAATATAAGCCTTGAACATCTATTTAGAAGTCCAATCAATATTGAATGGTGAACTGGATCAATATCCCTTCTGGTGGGTGAAGCCAATGAAATACATGAAAAATAGTTTGCCAAACGGCCAACGTACTTGTACCACTCGAACATAACAGGACTGTATTCGCCACTATTACAACACCTATTTAGCAGCTCCTCTGTAAATTCTGGCGGTAACGGAATGTTCATCGGTTTCATGATTGAATCCAACTAAAACTTGACGTCCGAAATGGCGCAATATAATACGTCAATAATCAAATCTAACACGGCATTGCCCATAGTACTTCTCTGTATTTTAATAGAATTTTCCTGCTTAATCATCATTATAATGGATTGATTTAGACCCACAAACTTACTGAAGTGGTAGGGTAAGCACATAAACCACACAAATATATCGTATGCCTGTAAGCGCCAGAATTTTCACTCAGCACAATAAAAAAACCCGGAAACTGGTGTTTCCGGGTTTTTATTTTAACAACAAAACGATTACATCTTAGCCATTACTTCCGCAATGGTTTGTCCCATCAACGACGGTGTCGGGCAAATGGTGACGCCGAGTTCTTTCAATATCGCTACTTTTTCCGCCGCACTTTCACCCGCGGAAGAAATAATGGCGCCAGCATGACCCATGCGCCGTCCTTCCGGCGCAGTCAGGCCGGCGATATAAGCCACCAGCGGCTTGGTCATGTTTTCTTTGGCGAATCTACCGGCTTCCACTTCCTGCGGACCGCCTATTTCACCGATCATCAGCGCCACCTTGGTTTCAGGAT
>JAUSMW010000104.1 GCA_030645815.1 Candidatus Saccharimonadota bacterium | reverse complement strand
GTGCAGATGCACGACCTAGCAAAACGACGACGACACATTACTGGTATTTTGGCGGTCGTATTGCTGAGCGCGGCGACGTTGTTCAGTCTCGTGTTTCAATTTACGGCTAACGTCGTTGTCAGGACGTCGGACGTCTCTCGTAGCCTTGAGCCTACATATGCGCAAGCGATTGATTCGTATCTGGCAAGGCAGCCGATTGAACGCCTACGCTTCTTGTTGCACGAAGATGCGCTGAATGAGTACCTGCAGACAATCACGCCAGAAGTCGCTTCCGTAAACGTGGATGGCTTTGGCGGTTTTGGAAAAACACTGTTTATTGTCGAAATGCGCCAACCGATAGCTGGTTGGAATATTCGCGGCGTACAACGCTACGTTGATGCATCCGGGGTGTCATTCGAACGGAACCACTATCCAACGCCCAAGGTGCAGATAGTCGACAACAGCGGCATTCAGGTCGAAGCGGGCCAAGCTGTTGCTAGTAACCAGTTTCTCGGCTTTGTCGGTCGAGTTGTTGGCCTTGCGAACGCCAGTCAACACCCGGTGACTCAGGTAATTATTCCTCAGGGGACGACGCGTCAAATTGAACTACGTATCCAGGATGTAAATTTTCCTATTAAGTTACTCATCGATCGGCCAGCAGGGGAGCAGGTCGAAGATATGACAAAGTCACTGGCGTGGCTAAAGTCACGTAATCTGACTCCTGAATATCTTGACGTGCGCGTCAGTGGACGTGCCTTTTATCGTTAGCTAGCAGAAGAGGGTGCCTTCTCTCCTCTTTGAATAGTGTTCCAATTTTGTTCTAATTATTCTCATTAGGTAATGTATAAAAAAACTATACTATCATATCAAAAAACAGAAAAAGCAAATAATTAACGCATAGGGCAAGGAAGGGGTAGGGGTAAGAGTTTTCTCAGAAACCAATCGACAAGCTATGAAAAAAGCATACGAAAGCATACAAACTAATTAAAAGTCAAATAATGCAAATACGTCCGCAGTGTGGATAACTTGGCGTGGGATCGTTGTGATCGTTGGCACTCTTAAGATTCGTTTGACAACATGGAGGTACCTAAAGATGTCTATGTGTCGATGGGCTGCTATACGTACAATTAGACGCCATGCAGAGGCATAAACATACGGCGACAATAGTATCGCATCCCTGTTATTGGCAGTGTATGTCATTTTTACTATCATACAAGACATACATGTAATCATCTTACGTGCATATATTTAATGTCGTAAAAGATATATTGTGCGACCCATAATCTATATATACTATACGCACCTTTTAATTACTTTTTTCTTCTAGTATTCAGCTTCGATCCTCAGT
>JAUSMW010000101.1 GCA_030645815.1 Candidatus Saccharimonadota bacterium | reverse complement strand
GGCTATGAAGTGGTAGGGCTACTAAAACAGTACCTAGGGAAAATTTCAGAGAAACATCAAGATAGGTTAGAGAAGAGTACAGCATTTAAAATAATTGAGTATGTGATTGAGCATGCGGCTTTTGTAGACGACGAAGGTAATTACTGGTTATTTAATAAAGGTTCGACCAATGACGGGATCCCTATGTCTATAGGACTAGAGCTAGGTATCTCAGATGAAGCTTTTTCGCGTAGATTTTATAGCTTGCGAAAAGATAAAGGGTGGATGTGCTATGAATTTGATCCAGATTCAGATTTGGATGGCATAACAAACGTGGGCGTCACGCCAGATGGTTTTGATTATTACATGGCAGTACTAGATAAATTTAAAGATGAAGATAAGCTACCTCACCAAGAACTCATTGATACAGTTGAGAAACTTGTACTAACAGGGATTGAAGAAGCTGCTAGAAACGAAGACAGAAATCTAATGAAAGAGTTTATGATACTAGGCTCTCCATCAGAGATTACAGAGATGGATGACGATAGTTTACAAGAGAGAATTACTGAGATAATGGCATTACTAGGTACTACTACTCAGCAAGTGGATATTCAGGTGGCAGCATAGCACATAGCCTACGAATTGCCATATTGACATTGCACGGCAAAACGCTACAATAAAAGTACTATTTATCGTTTTTTCTCAAAGAAGGGAATTTTGAGGAAAACTCTTTACTTGACCCTATAACTCGTGTATAATCATTCCTTGTAGTCTATGGCAGTTCAAAAGGAAGTAATCAAGCTAACAGGTAAAGTACTAGAAGCTTTACCGAACGCCCAGTTCAAACTGGAGCTTGAGAACGGCCATACGATCATCGGGCACATTTCGGGTAAGATGCGCAAGCACTACATTCGTCTTGTCCCAGGTGACAAAGTGGAAGTTGAGTTAACCCCCTACGATCTAACAAAGGGTAGAATCACCTTCCGCGTCAAAGAATAATTAACCATAAGGTAGTTTACAGGAGATAACCGTGAAAGTTCGCGCTAGTGTAAAGAAAATCAGTCCAGACGACCAGCTAGTCCGCCGTAAAGGCAAACTTCGTGTTATCAACAAAAAGCGACCTAAAAACAAGCAAAGGCAAGGTTAAAGCGTGGCTAGAATCGCAAACGTAACAATTCCAACTGAAAAACAAGTTCAGATTTCATTGACTTATATCTATGGAATTGGCCCTAAATACGCAAGCGATATCCTGACAGCTACTAACATTGAGCCTACAAAACGAGTCAAAGACTTGTCTGAGGCTGAGCTCACTAAAATCCGTAATATCATCGACCAAGACTATAACGTCGAAGGTGATTTACAGCGTATCGTGACAAACAATATCAAACGCCTAAAAGACATTAGTGCCTACAGAGGTATCCGACACAAAAATGGTTTACCGTCACGCGGACAACGTACTCGTACGAACGCACGTACTAAACGTGGCAAAAAGATTGCTGTCGGTGGCACGCAGAAAAAAGCAGCGAGTAAAACTTAGGAATATATTATGGCAGAAGAAGAAAAAACCACTACACCAACTACCGAAACCGTCGCAGAAACAACTGCGCCAAAGCCAAAAGTTTCAAAGAAAAAGCAGAAACGACCTGTTCCATCTGGACAAGTTCATATTCAAGCTACCTTTAACAACACAATCGTGACATTTACTGACAAAAAAGGTGGTAAATTAACTGCTAGTAGCGCCGGCGCCTGTGGTTTCCGTGGTAGCAAAAAAGGTACAGCTTACGCAGCACAAATAGCTAGCGAAAAAGCAGCCGAAGCAGCCAAGGCACAGCACGGCGTGAAATCTGTAGAAGTATTTGTAAAGGGCGTAGGTTTAGGTCGCGATGCAGCCATCAGAGCCCTTACAAACGTTGATATTGCAGTTGATGCTATCAAAGATGTAACAGGTATACCACATGGTGGCACACGACCACGCAAAGCGAGGAGAGCATAATGGCACGAGATCGAAGTCCTATAGTTAAACAAAGTCGTCGCGAAGGATATGCTTTGCACCCCAAGGCACACAAAATAATGGCTAAAAAGAGTACCCCTCCGGGTCAGCACGGCCGTTCACGCCAAGCAAAGCCTAGTTTGTACGCAACTCAACTGCGTGAAAAGCAAAAAGTCCGCCGAATTTACGGCTTGTTAGAAAAGCAATTTGCGAAACTAATGAAAGAAGCGTCGCGCTCACAAGGTCAATCTGGTGAACTACTATTAGAACTACTAGAACGTCGTCTAGACAATGCAGTATACCGAGCAGGTTTTTCAACGAGCCGTCGTGGTAGCCGTCAATTGGTTACTCATGGACACTTTATGCTCAATGGCCGTCGTGTCGACATTCCATCTATCCGTCTAAAAGAAGGTGATGAAGTTACCCTGCGTCCGAAATCTGCTAACGGAAAAAACATTTATTTTGCTACCATCGAAGATACTATAAAGAACACCTCTCAACAGCCTCTCAGCTGGTTGAAAGCTGATCAGAAAAAAATATCTTTCAAGGTAACCGGAAATCCTACTCGCGAAGAGGCCGAGGATGGAATCAATGAACAATTAATCGTCGAATATTACTCACGTTAAGACTTTAAAAGAAGGAGAAACAACCGTGTCAAAAGTCATACATAACCCAACATTAGCAAATATAGAGCAACACTCACCATTGAGTGCTACATTCACCGTCGAACCACTACACAGTGGCTACGGCATGACATTAGGTAACAGCCTACGTCGTGTACTACTATCTAGCATCTCTGGTAGTGCTATTACTTCATTCAAGATTGAAGGAGTCACGCACGAGTTCACAACCATTCCAGGCATCAAAGAAGACGTTGTCGACATCATGCTAAACCTAAAGAACATTCGTTTCAAAAACGTGTTTGATGACCCAATTGAACTAAGCCTAGATGTAAAAGGTGCAGGTGTCGTAAAAGCAAGCGCTATCAAAACTACAGGTGATATCCAAGTTGTGAACCCACAACAGGTTATTGCAACTATCGACGACCCTAAAGGCTCAATGCACATCGATTTTATCGTTGAAACAGGCCGTGGTTACCGAACTATCGAAGAATCTAGTGACAAGCGCGTCCACAGTGACATGATTGCCTTAGATGCAGTATTTGGCCCCGTAAAGCGCGTACGTTACAACGTATCTGCGACACGTGTTGGACAAGTAACTGACCTAGATAAACTATCACTAACTGTTGATACTGACGGTTCTATCACTCCACAAGACGCATTCGAAGAAGCAGCAGCAATCCTAGTTAACCAATACACAGCCCTAGCTGGTAGTACTCGTGTCGAAGCTGCACCTAGCCTAGCCGCTGATACCGGTGACGAAGGTGAACTCGATACTCCAATCGAAGACCTCAACCTAACTGCTCGTACTGCGAACGCATTGATTAACAATGACATCCGCACAGTACAAGACCTAGTAAACCTCAGCGAAGTTGACCTACGTGAACTAAAAGGTTTCGGTAGCAAAGCTTTGGACGAAGTCAAAGACAAACTAGCGGAGTTGGAGCTTTAAACAATGCATCGCCACGGATACCAAGGCCGCAAATTTGGCCGAGAACGTGACCAACGCAAAGCGTTGATGAAAGGTTTGTTAACAAGCTTGTTCGAGCACGGCAAAATCGAAACTACTTTGCCAAAAGCAAAGGACCTTCGACCTGCAGCAGAAAAACTCATCACAAAGGCACGACGTGGTGATTTAAGTGCTCGTCGTCAAGTTATTGCAAGCCTCTCTACATTGAATGTTGCAAACAAACTAGTAGATGAAATCGCACCACAAATTACACGTGACAGCGGTTACCTGCGTATTGTCAAAACTGACAGCCGTCGTGGTGACAATGCCGAGATGGCTATCGTAGAATTTGTTGATGAGCTAAAATCAGTGCCAAAACCAGAAAAGGTTGTGAAAAAACCAGCTGCAAAGAAACCAGTAGCTAAAAAGCCTGTCGCCAAAAAAGCCGCACCAAAGAAAGTAAAGGCATAATAATATGACTAAAAAGACTTATTCACAAAAACCATCAGAAGTAACCCGTAAATGGGTACTTATTGATGCTTCTGAGGCTCCTCTAGGACGCATCTCTGTGCTTATCAGTAAATACCTGATTGGTAAATACAAGCCTACCTACACACCTCATATTGATGCTGGTGACTTTGTAGTGGTTATCAATGCTGAAAAGGCAATTCTAACTGGTGATAAAGAAGAAGCCAAGACTTATTATCGCCACAGTGGGTTCCCGGGTGGTATCAAAAGCGCGACTGCCAAAGAAGTGCGTGAAAAACATCCAGAACGTTTGATAGAAGCATCTGTAAAAGGTATGCTACCAAAGAACAAGCTTGCTAGTGAGAGAATGAAACGACTCAAAATCTTTGTTGGTGGTGAGCACGATCACAATGCACAGAAACCAGAAAAGATATCAGTGAAAGCAGAGGCAAAATAATATGGCAACTAAAAACAACTATTTCTATGGTCTAGGCCGACGCAAAAGCGCAACCGCACGTGCTCGTCTGACTAAAGGCAAAGGAGCTATCACTATCAATGGCAAAGCTGCTGACGAATATTTAGACAAAAACACTAGTTTACTAGCTGAGCTAACAGACCCACTAGCCGTTATAGGCAAGCAAAAAGAGTTTGATGTTTCACTAGTGATTAAAGGCGGTGGTTTGAGCGGTCAAGTTGACGCTGCAAAGCTAGCAATTGCTAAATCTATCAGTGTTATGAACGAAGACCTTCGTGGTAGTTTGAAAAAGGCAGGCCTTTTGAAACGTGACCCACGTGAGAAAGAACGTAAGAAATACGGTCTACGCAGCGCTCGTAAGAAAGAACAATTCTCTAAGCGTTAATTTAGTAGGGTTAATACAAATCCCGAAAAGCTACCATTTGCGCAATCATACCATAAGTCTCTAGTTAGATTCACAAGAGATACAAAAATTAGTACTATTATTAGTATTTTTATAAATTGTCCAAAGTCTTTACGAGCACTTGTATCTATTTTCTTCTGCTTCTGAATGAATCTCAGGGTAACAAAAATTAGCGACACTATAATAACTGTAATTATTAAAATGAGTTGCACTAAAAATAGAATATAAACCAAAATTTGATTATTAGCAGTGCAAGCACTTAACTCAACACTACCATTTGTTCGATGCCCCCACTGAATGATTGATAGATAAAGACTTAATACTGAAAATGCTGTAACTGTAGTGATAATGAAGGCATTCTTTGTTTCTTTTTTCATATCTGATGTAATAGTATATTAAATGGTTTTACATATCAAGAACTAATCCACCCCAGGTGAAACCCTCTGCGCCGTAGCCCTCACCGGAAAATGGGTTATAGAACTCACGAAAGCCTGATTTTTCTATCAGTTGGATAGACTGCTCCTTTAACTGATCAGCTTGCTCATCATAGCCGTAACGCCGCAAACCCTTAACAATGAGCCAATTTGAACCCATCCAAACTGGTCCACGCCAATTTGGCCACGGCCAGGTATTTTCTAGGTCAAAACTAGGTTCGTCCACAGAAACTGTTGGGACACCGTACGATGTAGCAAAAAAATCAGGGTCTGACATCATTCCGACTAACTGGTTAGCTTCTTCGTGAGTAGCAATACCGGCATACATAGGCATGAACAAAGCCCAAGTACGTATGTTAATCTTCATTTCTTTGTCGCCCCAATTCATTGTTGAACAAAACAAACCGTCATCAGCTATCATTTTTTCACGGATTGCTTTAGAGGTTTTCTCAGCATGCTCTAGTGACCACTCAGCTATATGCGCCTCACCAGCCAAACTAGCCAAACGAGCTGTCTGGTTCAGAGTTTCGAGTAATATACAGTTAAGTGGCAAATCGCGCACCCAATGTTTCAAGTCCATACGCTGGCGTACAACAAACCGAGCCTCACGCCAATCATCTACTAGTTCCATGCGGGCGGCATAGTTCTCGGCCAGTGTCCAACTAGGGCCTAACTCTAGCGCCTGATCAAAGCGTGGGCTGGTGTCTTCGCCTGATTCATCGGGGTTAATTATGCCGATCAAACCAGATTTACGTGGATCCCGATCACGATAAAAAAACCTATGAAAGTTATGAATATGTGGTAACATCTCACGTACGAACTTTATATCACCATCCGCCGCATAAATTTTGCTAACCGCTTCGGCCAGTAGTGGCGGCTGAGTGATACTGCTGGTTTGTCGTTTACCCCAAGCAATCTTTAGATGGTCTGGTATATCCGTGTGTTGCCAATAAATCATATGGGGAATCATACCGTTTTCGAACTGCTTTGATACTAACGCACGCAGTTCTTGCTTTGCCTGAGCAACATCAAAATAGCTCATTGTAATCGCCATGAAACAACTATCCCATAACCATTGATACGGGTACGTGTTGCTACTAGGAATCGTATAGCTATACTTGTCGACTGTGCGACGATTTTGCTGATACAAATGTTTAATTTTATGTTCAAGCCCACCATTTGTCATAGTCTATATTCTAACAAACATTGACAAATAATTAGTGTTATATAAAACTAATATCATGAATTTTATTCAAAGCTGGTATCGCCGTCACTTTTTCCACGCTCCGCGTGACGGCTTTTTCCGTGTGTTTGAATAATATAATCTCTCAAAAATATCGATAAAGTCGCCACACAGGCGGCTTTTTAAGTTTCATAGAAAGGAGAAAACAATGAAGCTGAATATATCACACCCAGAGAAACAATCGCTGACGGTTGTTTCTCGAGCTATCGACAATGAGGAAATAGTATACCGTTCACCACATGTTGGTAATGTCAATAATGAAGAGCTGAGCCTAGCCTTAGGTATTGGGGCAATGGGCGGTAAGATGCAGCTCGAGCTGGTTGATACTATCAGGGGTAATGACAGTTACTCGCAACCCAAGGTAGCGGTAGTTGGACTGCAGAAAGTTACGCTAGCTAGCAACAAGCACGCCGGACGCATAGTTGGAAGTTGCAAGGCAAAGGCTGAAGGTATTGAACAGCTAAAATCTATAGGAATAGCTGTTAGCGATGAGGCTGAAACCCTTAAAGACATACACGTTGAATCGCTTAGACTTGCTCTGCCGGGTAGTACGACAGTGACTCCATCAACGGAGTTTTTCGAGCAGATAGGTCCTGATGTTTATGAAATGGTCTTGCGTGAAAGTGAAAAAGTTGTTTCTAGGCCACTACGGCAGGTGTCGGCGACAGGCAGAATAGAGGAGGTTGTTGGTCCAATAAATTTTGGCAGTATTTATGGCCCTAACAGTAATAACGGTCTATTGCCGCCACTAGAAGCGATGATGGCAATAGAAATCATAAAAAAAGTTACAGAAAATGAAGGTTGCGACAGTCAGATTATTCACATAGGCGGCGCCAGCATGACTCAGTACACAAAAGAAGACGGCATCATGCGGCCAGTTGAAGATATTGCTAATAATGTACTATCGACCCTGGGTATCTCTAGCGGGGTTGTCGTAGAGTATGTTGTGCCTTGTCGAAAAAATATACTGTGCTCGCCCAATTTTAACCCTACGATATCTGCGGATATTAATTCACAGTACGATATACTTGTTTCTAGACAGGCGGGGGACGGGAATAGTCATGAGTAAAAATGAACCACTAGTACCAATCACAACCAAGGCAGATATTCTGGTAGAACCTATCTGGAATTACCCAATAGATGATTTTGAAGGTCCTCTGTACCTAGAATACATATCTAAAAATCCGACCTATACAAACATTCTAGTCAGAGAGACTGTTGCCAAAAAACTACAAAGGGCAGCAAAAAATGTGCCTGAAAAATACCAACTAATTCTACGTGCTGGTCACCGGCCCATAGAGGTACAGTACAAGCTTTTAGAAATGGTCAAGCAAAGTTATATTCAGGACAACCCTCATGCTAGTGGTGCTGAAAGCCTAGCATTTGCTAGAAAATATGTTGCTGACCCTTCTATTAAGCTACCGCCTCACTGTTGCGGAGCAGCAATAGACATGGATATGATAGATACCACAACAGGCCAGTTAGTAGACTTTGGTTGCCCAATGAATACAGATGGTGAGATTGCCCACGTATATAGTGAACAGATTAGTGCTAGCCAGGCAAATAATCGTGAAATATTACGCGAGGCTCTATTAGATGCTGGGTTTGCTCCTAACCCAAACGAATGGTGGCATTTTAGTTATGGTGACCAAAATTGGGTCAACTTTTATGACAAGCCTAATGCCATTTATGGATTAATTGAACCTGAGTTATAATGGTATGAAAGATATGAGTAAACCTGTAATTCTAACTGGCCTTCGTGCAAACAATGACCTGACTCTAGGCAATTATTTTGGTGGTTTATTGCCAATAGTTGATATGGCTAAAAACAAATCCGATGAATACCAAATTAATCTGTTCGTACCCGACCTTCATAGTTTTACAACTCCAATAGACCACAGCGATTTACAAAAACAGATTTGGAATAACTTACGACTTTTTGTCGCTGCTGGCTTGCCATTAGATAATGATGGCGTACACTTATATCGCCAGAGCTATGTCTCAGCACATAGCGAACTAACCTGGGTGCTAGATTGCTTTACCGGTACGGGTGAAATGAGCCGCATGACAGAGTTTAAAGATAAAACAGCAAAGATTGGAGACGACAGGGTTTCTGTTGGTCTATTTAATTACCCAATACTAATGGCATCAGATATTCTCCTCTATAATGCTACTTATGTACCTGTTGGCGACGATCAGTCTCAACACCTAGAATTCACTCGTGATATAGCTGAGCGTATGAACAATAAGTTTGGCGAACTATTTACGGTGCCAAAAGCGGTCAAGGAACAACATGCATTCTTTGGCAAAGACCAGGGGTTACGCATCAAAGACCTAGCTGACCCAACTAAAAAGATGAGCAAATCGGACGAATCCGGCAAAGGCGTCATCTTCCTCAGCGAAGACCCAGAGTTTGCAGCAGGCAAAATCATGCGTGCAGCAACTGATGATTTGGCCAGCATCAACTACGACTCGCAAAACCAACCAGGTATTAGTAACTTGATTGAAATCCTAGCACTGACAACCGGTAAAACCAAAGAAGAAATAATAAGTGAATGGCAGGGTAAAAGCAGCTACGGTGACTTTAAACAAGCCGTTGCAGACGCTGTACGAGCCTTTTTAACAGACTTTCAAGCCAAACTAGCACAAGTGAGCGATGAAGCTATATCAACCAAGTTAGAGACTAGTGAAGCAGCTGCCAATGACATTGCCGACGCAACACTACTACGAGCTCAAAAAGCTGTCGGATTGAGATAATATGGCAGGCGAAGCACATCCACCCGAAATGCTGAGTCAATTTCGTGAGTTTCGTGGGGTAGAGAGAATATTGAAAGGTAATCCCGAAGTCCAGGAGCGTGGATTAAAGTTCTTGCTAAGTCTTTATACATTGGAGATTGATAGATTCAAAGACGGTGATGCGGATAATAAAGCTGCTCTCAGGCACGTCATAAAATCATTTATTGAAGAATTTCCAGAATGTTTAGAACCGCAAGATGAACTTGACCCTGATTTGGCGTATGACTCGTTTATACCAGAACCGCAAGTCCTAGCAGCATTAGAGGTGGCACTAGATGAGACTCGATAGCTACCTAGCCCAGTATTTTCCAGAGCACTCTAGGTCTGCATGGCAAAAATACATTTTAGCAGGCAAAGTACTCGTTAATGGTGAGGTTATCTCTAGCAACGACTACACACTAGATGAAGATGATGTCGTCACAGTCGATACAAAACCCAATGAGCAACAAATTGATATCCAGTTGCCTGTCATTTACGAAGATGACAATGTTATCGTTATTAACAAACCTGTAGGTGTGCTGTCTCATGCCAAAGGCGGAATAATTAACGAGCAGACTGTAGCCGATTTCTTTGCAACACGTACATCATTTGGTATTGATACAAACCGTCCAGGCATTGTCCATCGTCTCGACCGGGCAACTAGTGGTGTGATGATTGGGGCTAAAAACGTCGAGACAGCCAAGCTGTTGCAACGACAATTTAGCGAACGAAAAGCTAAAAAATCATATAATGCGATTGTCCAAGGCGCGCCTGAGCCTCCAATAGCCAAACTAGAGTTGCCAATTGAACGTAACCCACGCCATCCTAGTCAGTTTCGTGTAGGTACTAACGGAAAATCAGCCACAACTACATACGAGGTTCTACAGTCAACTGACAAAATATCATTGGTAAAATTAACACCTGAAACTGGGCGCACACATCAGTTGCGTGTACATATGCAGTACATTAAACATCCAATTGTTGGTGATGTAGTCTACGGCAAGCCAGCTGAACGAATGTTCTTGCACGCCTCTAGTTTGGAAATAACCATACCAGATGGACAACGCAAAATATTTGAGGCGCCATTGCCGCCAGAATTTATGCAGAAAATGGGGCAGTAATTATGAAAGATTTACTACTACAGCCATCAGTAAAAAAACACCTACAATCAATTATTGATTTATCACCTCAGGCAGTACTGTTACACGGGCGAGTAGGGGTTGGATTATATACAACAGCCAATAGCTTAGCTCAGCTGATAACAAGCAAAAGTAGTATCGCGACTATAAAACCAGATGAAAAAGGTTCAATCAAAATCAAAACTATTCGCGAACTGTATAGCCAAACCCGTACGAAACATACTGAAAAACTAGTCATTATAATTGATGACGCAGATACTATGCTTCAACCTGCACAAAATGCCCTCTTAAAGCTACTGGAAGAGCCGCCAGAACATGTTGTATTCATACTAACCGCTCACACACCTCAAATATTATTGCCAACTATATTGTCACGTGTGCAAAAACTAGAGATTTTACCTATTAGCACAAAACAAACTAGCCAGCTACTGGCTACATTAGATATCAAAGGCGATAAAAAGCTAACTCAAATTAACTTTATGGCATTAGGCTTGCCAGCAGAGATTATTAGACTATCTAACGATTCCGATTATTTCGATGCCAGGACAGAGTCCATCAAGGCGGCTAGAGAATTCATACAAGGCTCTGTCTACAAAAAACTAATCACTAGCTATAAAATAGGCAACGATCGTGATAAAGCCATGTATTTGTTGCAAGATGCAGCTCATATTGCACAAGTATCAATAAAACAAAAACCCAGCTCTGATTTGGCTGGGCTGTTGTCTAGTATTGTATTTACTCAGGAAAAGCTGTTAGCTGACGGTAATATACGTTCGCAGTTACTGCGACTGTCGTTAAACTAACCTTTACGGGGTTTGATTTCGTTACGGCCGAGGTTCTTTTTTGTCTCGGTGTATGTAACGTGTTTACGCAAAATCGGGTCGTATTTACGTAGAACAATCTTGTCAGGTGTATTCTGAGTATTTTTGGTCACGTAATAAGTGCGGTGATTGCTCTCATCACTAACTAAACCAACTAATTTACGTTTGCCTTTACCTTTTGCCATATCTTCTCTCTATTAATGTTATTATTCGTGTATTACATTTATTGTAACACATTTTGGCTGAATTTAAAATGGAGCCGCCTGTCGGATTCGAACCGACGACCTACGGTTTACAAAACCGTCGCTCTAACCAACTGAGCTAAGGCGGCACGTCTTGGTGCTGGGAGTAGGATTCGAACCTACGAAGGCGAATGCCGACAGATTTACAGTCTGTTGTGTTTGACCGCTTCACTATCCCAGCGCATTTTTTTGTACATGGAGCCATCTTCGGGATTTGAACCCGAGACCCCTTCCTTACCATGGAAGTGCTCTACCCCTGAGCTAAGATGGCAAGGGTGTTGAAAGTACAGATACGATAATAGCTTGAACTGTGCATTTTTACAAGGGTTAGAGTGGTATTTATTTGCAAATTGTAACAGTTGTTTATATTATTAGTATTTGAGTATGGAAACACCAAGTTGGCCGAATTTGAGAGAACTAGTACAATACACTACTTCTTCGGGTTCAGAAGAAGATACTAGAATAGATAATTGGTTTCATAACTTGGCTCAAAGCGACCAGAACTTACTAATTACGATACTAGAATCTTATATTAACGGTGATAAAGCACTAAAAGACGTGCCAAGCGCGTCTGATGTACTCAGGTACACCGATCCTGAAAATGGCACACAAACAATGGCCGGTAATGGCAAGGTTGAAAAGTGGTTTAACCAATTATCCGAAGAGGAGCTTGAACAAGTGCTGGGCCATTTAGATAGCTACCATGATTCTCGTAGCCCAAAGACTAAGGCCTCGCTGTACTATTCATTGAGTGAGTATATATTTTCAGAACAAGGTATTGTTCTATCTACCGAAAAGCGACTACACAAGCTTGCTAACCGTACAGCAGAGCATTTTGATAGGCTAGGGCGCATTGAAAATGATATAACTCATGATAAAAAAGTCATTGTACGAGGTAGTAGAGATGAGAGTTTAGCTGGGAAGACAGCAGTATTGCAAGGAAGAGCTGCGCGTATTGAGACATCTAAAAATGACTACAGTCACTCCCCGATACTTGTTATCGATAACACTAGATTCATACCAGCATTTCCTTTGATGAAAGGAGCATATACGGCACAATCAGGTGCAAACCGCAAAGATAATGACGGCTCGTATCTTGCTGAAGAGGATGCTATTCTTGCCTCTCTAGAAGTCAAATGTGAACATATTGCCAACACGCAACATCCCAGGTTAGAAGCGGGTATTGAAAAAAGACATGTCATGAGAATATTTAATACTTGTATTGATGTATTGTATGAAACTACAAGTAGCTTTGTGCTAAAAAGCGATCATATCGTAAACCTCATTAAAATACATAATGACATAATTGAACGTGAGTTAAAAGAACAACTAAGAGAGATTCTTGCAAGACAAGCAACAAATCAAATTATTCGTAGCGAGAAGGAGCCGGATGTGCTTTCAAAATATGTATTTGCCCTTGATGTAGTTGAATTTTTCAAAGAGGATAGGCTCAGTCAAGCAGCATAGAATCGGATAGTCTACATCACTACTTTGCGAGGTTGCCGAATAATCTTTGCCTTACCGCTAGGTATTATCATTTTTGCAGCTTTTTCATGAACCTTCATAGCAAGCTCATGGCGTCCGTCACGTTCATAGGCATCAGCTAAAATCCTCAGACTTTGTGGGTTTTTCTCTAGTTTTACTGCGCTCTCTAAAGCATCTATAGCTTTTTTGTTGTCACCTAATTTTTCCTGTACTTTTGCGTATGCTACAAAGCGAGACGCATGTTGATCGTCCATCTCTAGCGCTTGCTCAAAGGCTAGTGCAGCTTTGTCAAAACGTTGCGTTTCGTAATAAATCAGCCCAACATTATGTAGGCTACTAGCACTAGGTTCTAAGCTTTGGGCAATTTCGAAACATTCAATAGCGTCATCATATGCACCTTGCTTTGCATATAAAATACCTAATCTGTTGTACGCACCAACATTACGTTCATCAACGCGCAGGATAGTCAGTAGTGCCTTTTCAGCTCGAAGGTATTTTTTTTCGTGTAATGAGACTTTGGCAATTTCCCAAATTTTATCTAGTCTACCTGATACTTTTTTAGGTAAATCTTCTGGTTCAGCAGGGCTGTGACGATAAAATAGAACCCATACGCCCAAGCCAATTAATAATAGAAATCCAAACATTGTCTATATTATACCAAACACAAGGCACAATCTCGAACTATCAGCTGCCGGTTTCACCTTCGCTAGCCAGGTCTAGTAGCGCGCTGGCGTATTCAGCTTGGCTCCAAGTTAGCGGTGCTACAGATATATATTGACCTGTGTATGGGTTGATTTGCTCTGGCAGCACGCCAGTAGCCATCATGTGTCCTTTAGTCCATCTGATTATATCTACCGCTTCGTCGTGCCGATTTATTTCTATGTAGTACTGCGCTAACCAAAGAGCTGTTATAAACCAAGGGTTACCAGTGATATCACCGCTAACACGACAATATTGGTCGTTTTCATATCGTGCGAGGCCTAATACTTCAGCCTGAGGCATTTTCAATGTGTTTTTCATAACTTCTACACCTGATTGTATTTCGGGTGAATTAAAAGAATACAGACCAAACATAAATGCTCCAAAAACTGCAGAACTATCAACAGTGTTGTCTTTTACTATCTGACCTTTTTTAGATTTTACACTTTTGTAAAATATACCTTTTTCTTGGTTATAGAGGTGTTTTTGAGCATTAGACAATATGTCATCGGCACTCGCACGCCAACGCACTGCACTTTCATCATCAGAGGCAATCTCGGCCAGAGCAGCTGCTGCCAAGAGCGCTGCATATACGACAGATGTAGTGTATGTGCTGGTGCTGAATCGCTCTTCCCACAAGTCATAACTAGGTTTTGGTAGGCCAGTGGTATCGTCTATATAACTGCTCAAAAAGTCAGCAGTCGGTTTAACTAAACTGTCATAAAAATCACGTAGTAAAAACTCACGTAGTAGTTTGTTATCTTTGTGTATGTCATAAAACTGAGCGAAAATAAATAATACGATAGCAGTTTCGTCCTCTTGGATTGGAGGTGCCTCAACGCCGTCGTCGTGAATATAACCATGCCAACTAGCACCTACAGATCCATCGGATTGATACTTATGTGCTAGATAACCCTTAGGGTGCAGTGATCGGCGACAAAATTCAAAAAACTTTAAAGGCTCGTCTTTGTAGCCAATTCTAATTAGAGGCCACACAGCATAGGCGCCGTCTCTTGGCCAACAATATGCGTATGCATCGCGTGATTGATGTAACATTGTTGTGTCAGTACTGGCTATCACTGAACCGCTGTGGTCGATATGAGATTTAATCAACAGGATGCTTTGTATAAAACTTTCTTGAAACTCTATATCTAGTTTTTTAGAAAAGTGAATAGCTGGAGCTGCCCAACCGTGCCACCAACGACTAGTCGCTAGTAGCCTATTGAGTGCTGAGTTTTGGTTTTGTATTGCGTCGTGTCTATCTATAGCGTCACGAACCTCTGTACCAACAACTATCCAATAATAGGCTCGAGCAGAAGAATGTGCGGTAATAGTAAACGTAAAGCCGATCGTAGAATCCACACGACCATGCTCAACACTATTGTTGGCTAGTATTCCGTCTTCTGCATCTGCAAATGTGCCCTCATGGCCTTCGATACCAAATAGTCCGACGCTATGTTGGTCGAATGGCTTGCCGCTAGTGTGATTACCGCCTATGACAAACGCTCGTTTACCTCGATAAGTAAGTATCGCTTGGCTTTGTGGCAGATATTGAATAGTATCACCATTACCAGCACTATCACCAATATCAAATACCTGATGCATGAATAATTTTACTTCTCGGTCGTTGTCCCATGAATTTATAATGTGAATATTCCTGATGAACACGTCCTGCTCGGCATCAACGCAATCGTCAAACTCCAGTGCTATGCCAATGGACTCGTTGATTGCCTTGATTGATCCTACCAGTGTATTTTCATGATAGCCATAGGTAAACTGCCATTTGCCATTATCTAGCCAAGACACGAAACCATCTACATATACGCCTATTCTATGACGCATGTTTTTTGATGCAGCATGGTTTTCTTGGCCAACGTAGGGGTAATAAAAGTCATGAACTTCAGCGTATAGATTAATGCCGACATGCAGTCGGCTATTGCTCAGGACTACAGGTCTAGCCATAGTTCCAACTGCCTTTCTCGTGCTCGCTCAGCCGCCAACGAACATCACGTAGAACATTCATAAAATACAAAAAAGCATCGTACGGAGAATCGTATGGGCTAAAGTAGGCGTGCACATCGCCATCATTAAACCATTTAGTACACATATAGTAGGCATGATCGCTGGTTTGCAAGTTGCGCCAATCAGCAATCAAGCCATCGTCGCCAGTTTGCAGTATCCGTTCCTCTAGGTCGTATAGGTGTTTTAGGGCCTCTTGTTGCATAGAGTTACCTAACCAAGCAGTTAAATCACGCTCTGTATCAGCCCATGTAACTGTTTGTGGTGTGTCTATAAAGTCAACCGGGTCATTCTGTACGATTGCCTCTGAAACTGTAGCAAAGCCATTACCTTCACGCTCTAACCACTTACTAGGCAAGTGTTTAAAGAACTCAAACACTCCAGTATCTTCCCACTGGTGTTCACCGAATGTTTCATAATCCATAAATAGGTTCACGATTGGCTGGTTTTCCGTCGCTGCATTTAACCAGTGTGTGTACTTGTCAGCAGTGAGCGGCCATTGCTCCCAGCCTTTGTTGCCAAAGCGAAAGGCTATATCATCAGATAGTTTGTAATTTTTTAACAGCAATCGAATATTTTTTGTATAGCTAGGGCGATACACAAAGTTAGGGCTGCGCCAACCCAAAACTGCATCCCAACCCTCGGCCAAGATGCCTTTGTAGCCGGCTTTGTCTGCCCAGTAGGCTAAATCATTGTTGTAGGCGAGCTCGGTGTTACGAAATACCTGAGGCGTTTGCCCAAATAGTTGTTGAATTTTTTGTTTGTGTGCGTTAACCTGAGACTCAAATTCAGCTCTACTGTAAAAGAAAGCCAGGCTGTGATAATACGTCTCAGCCACAATCTCAACACGTCCAGTCTCTGTGAGGCGTTTAAAGCTCTCTAAGACATCCTGGCCCCACATTTCAGCTTGCTCTAGCAGTGTCCCTGTAATACTGAGGCTAAATCGAAATTCTGGATGTTGGTTTAGTAAATACAAAAGCATTGCATTTGTAGGTAGGTACGATTTTTCAGCAACCTTACGGAATATTTTACGGTTATGTGATCCATGGTCCCAATTAGGGTTATCAAAGTAATTATGGTCATTAGCAGTCTCAAAGACGCTGTAGGGTCGTATGCGTTTTGGTTGATGAACGTGCATATACAGTACTATTGAGCGCTTGGTCTGGCTCATGCTACTGACCCTTCTGCATAGTATATCTCTTTGATACGCTTTGCCACGTCACGCCAAGATATGCGGCTATATTCACCAGCTACGTTGTTGGCCAGTTCATTACGCAAACTATCACTAGTAGCTATGCCGACCAGTTCATCTGCAAATTTATTCACATCCCAGTAGTCAAAGCGCATAACATTATTCAATACCTCGCCAACACCAGCCTGACGAGAAATCAACAGAGCACTATCATGAGCGGCAGCTTCCAATGCAGTTAGCCCAAAAGGTTCAGATACAGAATTCATCACAAAAATATCACCAACACTATAGGCGTCTCGCCAGGCTTGACCACGTATAAAGCCTGTAAAGAACACTTTGTCCGATATACCCAAGTCACACGCCAGTTCTATGAGTTCATCACGTTGCTCACCGTCACCAGCTATCAAAAATAGCAGCTTGTCGTATTTCTCGCTAGCTTTTGCCGCACCGTACATAAAATACTTTAAACCTTTTTGAATTGTCAGCCGTCCGATATTCGTCACCACTTTGTAGCCTTCTTTTTTCAGACTATCTAGGTATGCGTATGTGTTTTGGTCGTAAATATACGCGCCCAAGGCCTCAGGATCAATTGTATTGTGAACAACTTCTATCTTTTCAGCAGGTATACCGTATCTATCGACTATCAGATTCTTTGTTATCTGACTAACAGCTATGATACGATCTGCCATTAGTAAGCCTTCCTGTTCGATGTCGTGAACCAACGGATTGCCATGAAATTCACCGGAGCGATCATACTCTGTTGCATGTACGTGAACTATCAGTGGGGCACCGGTAGCCTTTTTGGCTAACATACCGGCCTCCATAGTTAGCCAATCATGTGCATGTATGACCTGTGGTTTTACTTTTTTGACCAATTGCTCAACATATTGACCGTACTGCTGCTGAACACCACGCAAATCATTTAACCCAACGTGATCACACTGCTCATCACAACTACAGCGGTAGTACGCGCCCATGCCATTACGATGTAGGGGAGTAAGTTCTGTTGCGGGGTGAATAGTTAGAAAATCGATATCGTGCTCGGCGTCATAAGGCAGAACAAAATCAATACTAGCGCCCTCTTGACTCAGCGCTTTGCTCATATGATAGCAAGCCACGCCGAGTCCGCCACTATTGTGCGGTGGTAGCTCCCACCCTAGCATTAAAATCCGCATAACTCTTTCGCCGCGAAGCTTTTTCCTCCGTTTTTCGTGTTTGCTTTATATTATAGCGTTCCAGAGGTGAGATTACAATGCTTATGCTTGGGAAATACAAGGTATTTTAGTCTAACTTTTGTGTAGGTAGAACAAAGCTAAAAGTTGAGCCGTGGTTGAGACGGCTTTCTAATTTAATGCGCGTTCCAATCTTGTTTGAAAGCTTGCCAGCAACATACAATCCGAGTCCAGTGCCGCCGGTTTCACGAGTACGATAATCTTCTGAACGGTAAAATTTTTGGAAGACCTTTTTCTGGTCTGTCTTGCTAATACCATGACCAGTGTCTATCACAGCAAAGCTTACGCCACCTTCTACCCTTCGAATTTTTAGAGTCACACTGCCTTTGGTAGTATATTTTATGGCATTAGTAATCAAGTTCTGTAATATTTCTTCGATATAGAGCTTGCTGGTATGTATTTCGCCAATATTACCTGGAACATCTAGGTCCATAGTTAGGCCTGCGTTCTTTGCCTGTGGTGAGTACTCTTGATATAAACTATGCGCAAATTCATCGACGTTTAGGTTCTCTTGCTCTAGGCCGGCGCCTCTCTCGGCACGACTTAATGCCGAGAGGTCATTAATCATTTTTGCTAGATAAACTACTTGATCGTGAGCCTCACCGAGACCTTTCACGATACCTTCATCAGCTTTATTTTTCTGAGCAAAAAACATCATGTTACTAATCGTACCTTCGGTAATCGTAATAGGGGTACGTAATTCATGGCTAATAACACTTATAAATTCATCTCGCTCTTCCTCGAGTGATTTTACTTTTGTTATGTCACGTAATATAGCGATGTAACCTTCCTTTGAAGCCCTGTCTTTACCAAAAGAGTTTCGTATAGGAGCGCTAACAATGTTGAGACGTATCTCTTCGCCGTCTTCAAATCTGTGCATGTAATCTTCTGACTCTAGCTGTCGATTTTCAGATGAAACAACCTGGAACAAGCTGGCGCGCGATTTGCTAGTGGATGCTTTGCTGTTATACAACTTTACGACGTCATCTATGTTTTGTCCTGTTAACGATTTGTTTGTATCGAGCAAGTTTAACGCCGCCGAGTTGTAGAGCTTTATAACACCTTTGTTATCAAAGCTAATAATAGCATCACTCAAACCGTTAATCAGCGCTTGCATACGGCTGTACTGTAGACTTTCACGATGCCTGGTGTTAATCAGTCTGTCATGGTCTTTTGTCTGAGCTCTGGTAATTTCAACTAGTATTGTCGCCGCTAGCATCGCACATGCAACAATAGTCAAATTATCTAGTAAATACGATACGCCATGTAGTTGCCATAACAAAAAAGCATCCAGCAATGCAAAGGAAATAAGCAGTAATGTACTCCAGTAATACGCACGTCTGCCAAAATTTAAAAATGTCGATACACTCAGTACAGTCCAAAATAGTGTTACTAATGGAAATCCCATGACAAAAACAGTAAAGGTGAGTGATATTAAATAAAATGAAAAGTGCAACATCGGAGGTTGTCGGAAATCATTTGTTTGTACGAGTGCTGCTATGCCTATGGCGACCAATGTTCCCACAAATGCTTGCCAACTATACAGCTCTGAGCCTCTAACGATACCAAACTGCACTAGCAATCCGTACACCAGTATAATCAGAGGCGTCAAGCGGGCCAGCTTGAACATAACATCATTGACCAGCCGGTTATACTGGTTATTTGCCTCTAATTCTAGCTGCCCACTACTCATTGCTACTTATTATATATGAGGCGAGTAGTTTTTGAGTGTTTTTCGATGAGTTTTGTAGTGTGCGTCGCAATTATGTACTAGTTCCCAGAAATCAGCGCTATGGTTGAGGTACCTTGTATGTACCAATTCGTGAATGATGACGTAATCAATCAGTTCAAATGGTAGTTTCATTAGGGCGATATTGAGACTAATTGTACCGTCGCTACTGCAGCTACCCCAGCGACTCTTAGCATGAGAAAACCTCAGTCTTTCATACTGAAAGCCGTATGTCCTGGCAATATGTTCTACACGGCGTGGTAAATAGGCTTTTGACTCTGTCCGAAGGGCTTTTATAACACTTTGTCTGATGTCAGATTGTATATCATCGTCCAAAATGTCATCACTATGATTAATATTGACCAATATATTAGGCTTCTTGTAGGTGACTTTACTAGTGTCGTCAGTGTCGCTGATAACTAGTTGATGAGATTTACCAATTTGGCTGTCGGCTGTGTAGTTTGTTCGATATTGTTTGACCATTTGCCCCAATTCATTACGAGATTTTTTAACAAAATTCTTTATAAAATACATTGGCGTAAACAGTGGGGCAGATACCTTGATATCACCAGCAGGTGTTACACCTAGTCTGACATATTTGCTAGAGCGTCCGCGAGACACAATCACTTTGCCCAAAACCTGGTCATGAAAATCTGGCATGTTGTATATGTACCTTACCTTATTATAACGTTGCGACGTGGTTGACTAGCATCCGGTGCTCGGTTTGCATGATTAACAATAGTTTTTGTGTCAGCTACGCGCGGTGCTACGAGTTTTTTTAACACAACACGAGCCTGTGTGGCATATGTATGTTTGCCGCTAATGACCACGCTTGGTTCGTTAGCCACAGGTGCGCTAAATCTTTTTGCCAATTGTTCATATTGACTGGCAGATAGCGACACATTATATTGGTCGTCTTTGCGCTTTTTAGAACGCTTCATGCTGCGATATTTGACCGTATTTTCATCAGTTTGTACCCATACTATTAAGGTACCAAAGCCGGCTTCTTGAGCTTTCTTGCGCAGTGCTAGACGTTGAGCTTTTGTCCAGCCGCCGCCATCGATTATGAAGGTCTTTTGCGTTTTTAATAATTCGTCAATCTCATAGTTAGCTAGTTTTTCAACTAAGTCTAACTCGGACTTTGTAAAGCTCGGCTCAGCATACAATGCATGTCGTAAACGATCATAATTTACCTCTGGTGCACTAAAAGTTTCAGAGAATTGACGAGCAAAAAAGCTCTTTCCTCTGACGGGTAGCCATACGACTATAAATATCAGT
>JAUSMW010000100.1 GCA_030645815.1 Candidatus Saccharimonadota bacterium | reverse complement strand
AGCTCTTGCCGCTGCCGGGTAGCCCTACGACTATTAATATCAGTGGTTTCGATAAACTTAGCGATTTCATATGTTTTATAGTATACCATTTTTTGTAGTACCCACAGAGCAATATCTGTATCAGTTCTGGTATAATAAATTCTATCTTGCTGCAAAGGGAAAAGAGCAGCCCAAGTGTCGGATTCATTCTGCACATGGCGCGATGAGAAAAACCGTAGGTTTGTCTCATAAGGCGGAGCCGAAGATGAAGGGGCATAGTACAACGGTTAGTATAAAGGTCTCCAAAACCTTAGATCGTGGTTCGATTCCACGTGCCCCTGCCATATAAAAAGTCTTACCTTTTGGTAGGACTTTTTATTATTCTTGTGCTTGCATATAGTTCATTTTGAAAATATACTATTTTATGTGCAAGGACAGGTGAAGCTGATAGGGACTCAGCGCCATGCAAAGTACTAGTAAGTTTAAAGCGTTTCGAAAACGTCTACTACGTCGCTCGCCTCGGCGAGTTGGAGTTTGAAGGTTCGACCCCTTCCACCTTTGACTCTGAAGTCTAGAGTCAACCTTTTATCACAACCCCGCATGTTCAGCATAGCTGGAAGACTGAAAAGTACCGGCGCCAGCTGGTTTGGAGTCGACAGTGAGATACCAGCCTTGAGGGGCAATGATGATACTAGGGTTAGGACTACTTGTGCGTGTCTGTGTGGGAGAGCTTCGGCTCTCCTGCACAGACTATTTTTATTTGCTAAATACAATATTAATAATTTTACAGCTTAGTAGCCAACATATCCTTAAGAAACCTCTAAGCGTGCTCTATTATTCTACATACACGCACTTGTTACACAATGGTGATTCGTGCTACAATAATAGTATCTTTAAACAGGAGGGCGCGCTGTGAAAGATGACGAATTGGTTAATGAAAATCAACCACTAGTGCGACCTGTTGACCTTTTTTACAAACGATACAGTTTTTTACTACGACCTACTCGCGAGTTAGGCAAATCAGCTACAAAAGCATTTATGAATATCGGCACACTGATTCAAAAAACTGCGAGTATGAGCACAATGGACGAGCTACTATCTAAAGCTCAGATATCTACAGATCAGAAGAAGAAAACTATTGAAAAAGATGCTCAGTTAAAAAAACTTAACAAAATAGTTGCCAAATCAAACGAAGTTTTAGCTACAGCCACGGCAGTATTCCCGTTTGACCTATTTCCAGACACGGTCACCTTGGATCGTACAAAAGTCACTATCACAAAGCGTAGCTTCTTTTGGTCTGCTGAGGTTATCAGCATCCGCATAGAGGATATACTGAATGTTACAACGGGTGTAGGCCCGTTTTTTGGCTCACTGACTGTCGCAAGCCGAGTTATGAGCTCCGTTGATCACTTCACTATCAACTACTTTTGGCGAAAGGATGCAATTCGCCTCAAACATATCATCCAAGGCTATGTCATCGCTCATCATAACAATATAGATATTACAAACTTGTCAAAGAGAGAATTGACGACTACCCTGACAGAGCTAGGTCACGACGCCATATCGTAACCTAGTATTTTTTTGTGATTGGATAGCAGATGTTACGGCCTTTCCAGTCAACCTTGCCACGCCGGTACTGCACAAAGCTGGCAATAATCAGTACGACTTCTTGTAACGCTAGTAAAGGTAGTGTAAAAAACGACAGAGTCACGGATAGATAGTCTGGGATTGTAGATATCTTCTTTACTTTTTGAAAGTATGATAGGTAAATATACCCGGATAGTAGGCATAGTATAGGTGATAATAACCAGTAAGCATGAATATAACCATTTGCGTTACCAATATTCAATACGGTCATCAATAACATCACTACAGGTGCCACAAAGAGTAATAAATGGCCAAATATCAACCCAGTAGCGGCCAAGTAATTTTTTGCTAGCTTTGGGTACCATAGTCGTACCGAGGTATCTGCCTGTGATTGCCAGGTCTTTTCGTAGCTGACGCCTAGCTGTTCGTTAGCAATCAAAAAGCGATACTCATCACCAGTCTCAAAATCTGAGGCTAGACAGTTCTCGACATCAACTTTTTCACGGTACTGCTCAATTCCACCAGCTTTAATCAAATTTTCTGATCGAATAGCCCACAAGCTTGTTGCTAGGGGTGTATTGAACTTTATTGGTGTTACTACCTGCCAAAAATAACGCAGTGGTGCAAATATAACACCAATACCAAAGCTAGCTGTACGCTGTGGCAGCACAGACACCATACTGAGTTTTTCTAGCTGCATATAGGCCACAAGCTTTGATATTGCATCCGGTTCGACTCTAGTATCAACACTCATAAACACTATATACTCGCCCTTGGCCTGCTCTTGCAAAGTCTGATATGCATTATTTTTACCTAGCCAACCCTCGCTGGGAACTGTGCCTTTTACAAACCTGACGCCATCATGAGCGAAACTACGTATTATCTGTGATGTTTCATCCTGTGAGCAATCGTCTAACACTATTATTTCTAATTTTGGATAGTCGCTAGATATCGCACTAGTCAAACAATCCGCTAGTGCGTAGGTCTCGTTTCTGGCTGGTATGCATAAACTAACACTCGGAGTGTCTTCTAGACGCTTGATCGCTGCTATTCTACCTACCGATAACCTATACCTACTAGCTACCAACGACAGTTGCGAAATGAGCACAAATAAAACAGCTAAATCAATGCACAAAATGATAGTTATCAAGCTTTCAATATTCATTCTATATCAGTTTATCATGTTCATATTTTCTCTGTTATACGCTATAATGCACCTCAAAGGTTAGTTACAAACATGTCTGAAATATCCAAACCAACAACAAAACTCACGCACGAAAAGCTTTTAGTACAAAATCCGGAACTATGGCAACCGAAATACGGTGAAAACTTGCTACTCACGCAAATGTTTCGGCTCCAATCAATTCGCGACTCTCTGGCACGCCAATATACCGGAGACCCAGAGTTTGAAGCAGCTTACGAGCAAACCCAGCTAGAGACCGAGAGATACTTTGCAGAATATAGTGGTGAAAAGAGCATTAGTACACCGGGTTCTTTCGCGTTTATAGTACCGACACGAATAGAGAGAATGGCACCGGGCTTGGACGACGAATATGCTAGCGAGGCAGATTCTCTGTTTCCATTACTTCGTTATACCGATATATCAACAAAACAAGTATTCATGGCTGGCATGTGTCCATTTATTATCGATCGCTACCATACGGGTGATGATGGCAGGGCTGGGGCAATTGTATTTGCGCCTGTGCTAGCGGATATGAAAAAAGATATTCCAAACTTGGTTGAACTCGCCGAGACTATTACTAGAATCATGAACGACACAACAGACTTTGCAAAACACCGACTAGGCGTTGATCTTGTTGCTTTCGCTGCAATGCTGCCCAAGCTAACAAACTATGGCAAAAGCATCATGACACCCGAACTTGTGACTACAACTGGGCATGGGGCAACTGTAGCTCTAGTTGCTGAGGCTCTGCAGCAAGCCAGAGAGCGCCAATTAACCCGTGATGGTACATTGGACAGAATAGGTATCGTAGGCACTGGGGCAATCGGAGCTGCTACAGCGGCGGTACTGCTAGAAACGAAGCTAACGAACGATATTGTTATGACTGATAGAAGTTCCGAGCGAGGTAACGAAGTAATTAGTCGCTTGACCAAACAATATCCAAACGCAAATCTAGCGTTTTCGAACAAAAATACCGATGCTATCAACGACCGCAGCGCAACTGTCGCCGCCGTAGCTGCACGTTTTGATTTGACTGACCCAAGCTGGCTAGGCGCAGACCTCGACGGTGCCTGGATAGTTGACGACAGCCAACCCGGAGCGTTTTCACTGCAGCAGGTAGAGGAAAGGGGTGGGCATGTTGTGTGGCCAATTGGGCTAGATGAAACAAAAAACGGGATTGGAACATTACTCAACTTTGAATACGGTGAAAAAGATGAACTAAAAACAGGTCCAGCTAGTAAGAATGAGCTTTTTGGATGCGAAGCCGAAGCCACAGTGATACATGCCTCTGGGCGGCGCGAGCTATCAATAAACGACGAAGTCACTCCTGAACAAGTTCTAGCCATTAGCGCAGTGATGAAAGAGGTAGGTGTTGGTATAGCCGAACCGCAGTGCCTCGGCCGCTATATTGCTTAACCTTACTATATCTATGTATAATCAGATTAATGGAGTTTTTTCTTTTACTGCTAACCGCAATTATTAACTTTATTTTAGTGATAATTATTAGTCGCAGTGGGTTAAAAAATACTATAAATCTGAGCTTTATTGGCCTATTAGTATTTGTATCTGTATGGGCTATCGGTGATATTCTAATGTTGTTTTCTGATGCTACACGCTGGGCACAACTGGGTTTATACTTATTTATGATTATCCCAATGTTCGTATCACTTTCGATTGTCTATTTTTCATACTTTTTCCCAAACAAAAAAGCCTTTGAGAAAAAGGACATCCTCTGGCTAACATTGGCGACCATACCTACAGTCGCCCTGACAGCGGTGATCATATATGACATTAACTATTTTGTAAATTTTGTATCTATCGGCACACCACTGAACGAATACTACGTACACGCACCTTACAAAGATATCTATGCAACGTACTTTACTGTCTACTTTATTATTTACGGTGCTCTATTAGTATGGAAGCTCGTTCTCAGTAAAGGTCTAGAGAAAAAACGTATCTTGTTTCTGATGCTTTCATTGTTACTCGCTTCAATTGTCGCTATCGTGACTAATATTATTATCCCTTCAAATACGCATAGCTTACACACCGCCTGGATAGGCCCTTTGTCCTCAACGCTGCTCATCGCAGCTACGATTTTTACAATTTTACGTTATCAACTGTTCAACGTCCGAGCCGTCATATTCAGACTAACCGCCTATTCATTGTCGCTAGGTATTATTACGCTATTATTTATACTTTTAGCTTTCAACCTCACATCCCTGTTGTTTGGCGGTCAGTATATACCGTTAAATGTACAGATTTATTACATGTTAACTGCACTACTGGTAGCCCTCGCATATGGGCCTATCAAAAGATTTGTAGATACTGGCACTAACAGATTGTTTTATCAACAAAGTTACTCTGTCAACGAGGCTATTAATAAAATTAGCAGCTTTTCTACGCGTAGCGTCGATGCCAGCGCTATACAACGACGTAGCCTAGAGGTCATTAATGAGACTATACGTCCGGATTACTCATGTTTCATCGTATACGATGCTGATGGCAAACTACACACTACCACTCATAGTGGAGATTTTCCGTCAAAGACCCTCGTTCTAAGTAACTTTCTGTCAGAACTAGCAAAAGTAAAGCAAAAGCTCACTTTTGTAGATGACGTCTCTGGTCTTCACAATCATATGAGAGAATACTTTGAGCTCAGCAAAATAGGCCTGGTTGTGCGCCTAGCGACAACCAATGAATCAATAGGCTACCTAGTCCTCGGTCACAAAAAGAACGGCCGAAACTATAGTCAACACGATATACAGCTGCTGAGGCTGGCTTCAAACGACTTAGCCTTGGCGCTACAAAATGCACTAGCCTTTGAAAAGATAAAGGAGTTCAACCACACCCTACAAGCAAGAGTCAACAAGGCCACAGCTGCACTAAAGCGGACTAACGAAAAACTTGTTGCACTGGACGATACAAAAGATGAGTTTATATCTATGGCATCGCATCAACTACGTACACCACTGACTAGCGTAAAGGGCTATATCTCGATGATGTTAGAGGGTGATTTGGGTAAAATTACACCTACACAGCGAAAAGCTCTAGAGGAGGCTTTCAACAGCTCTCAGCGAATGGTATTTTTGATATCTGACTTTTTGAACGTGTCGCGTATACGTACGGGCAAATTTATCATGGAAAAGGACCAAACAGACCTTAGCAAGATTGTACTAGAGGAAATATCGCAATTACGTGACATGGCTGGTCTACGTGATCAGACCATTAACTACAAGCCGCCCAAGAACTTTCCAATTGTCGTTCTGGATGAAAACAAAACCAGGCAAGTTATGATGAACTTTATTGACAATGCAATATTCTATACGCCAAAGAGCGGACATATTGATATAACTCTGCAACAAACAGAAAAAGAAATACTATTTGAGGTAACAGATAGTGGTATAGGAGTACCAAAAAATGTCCAACATAGGTTGTTTACAAAGTTCTTTCGAGCCGAAAATGCTCGCAATGCTCGCCCTGACGGCACTGGGCTAGGTCTTTTTATGGGACAAAAAATTATAGATGCCCAAGGCGGAAAAATCATATTTCATAGTGTCGAAAACCAAGGCAGTACTTTTGGGTTCCGCTTTCCGATAAAAATCATTAGCAAGATTGACCAAAAGAATTAGTAGTAGTAATCTATATATAGGAAAGAGGAGGTGAAAACAAATAATGGCATTTGAAATACCATCTGACATGGAAGAACCTGTAGAACCAGCTCACACTATAGGTGGATCTGCGCTTGATTCTGCGCTTGAGGTGACTTATGGTCCTAGGTTATTCTACACAGAGGAGCTGGGCCACTCGGACGACCTACATCCTGATCAAGATTCACTTGACATCTAGAGGTGTTATCCGATACAATGTACTTGACAGTCTGCTTAGCAGACTTTTTTAATTGGAATAAGAGGTATACAAAGTGTCAGCAAAAACTGTAAAGAAAATAAAGCTAGACAGTAGCAAAAGCAGCAAAAAGACAGCTGTAAAAGCAGTTGAAAAGCCTAAAAAGGCCAAAGTATCTGCAGGCCGGAACTACAATCCTTTCACGGCAATAATACGCTACGTCAAAGGCTCTTGGTATGAAATCCGCCAAGTCCGCTGGCCTAACCGTTCAGCAACCTGGGGTATGACGCTAGCAGTTATTGGCTTTACTGTATTTTTCCTAATCTTGATTTTGGCTATCGATAGCATTTTCGAACTATTATTTAAAAATTACCTACTAAAATAACCGAAAGGAACCTCTCAAATGAGCTCAAAGAAACGATATGATTCTACCCGACAATGGTACACCATCCACACCTATGCTGGGTATGAGGAAAAGGTGGCTGAAAGCATAAAACAACGAATCGACAGCGTCGACATGGCTGACAAGATTTTTGACGTACTAGTACCAAAAGAAAAGCAAATCGAAATCAAAAATGGTAAGCGTAAAGTAGTAGAAAAGAAAATCTTCCAAGGTTATGTATTGGTTGAAATGAAATTGTCAGAGGACGCATGGTACATCGTACGTAATACACCGGGCGTGACTGGATTTGTTGGTAGCGGCATCGACCCAACCCCTGTGCCAGAGCGCGATATCGCACGTATCAAAAAACGCATGGGAGTCGAAGACCCTAAACACCACATTGATTTCGCCAAAGGCGAGGTTGTTAGTGTAGTTGATGGCCCATTCAAAGGTTTTGATGGCACAATCGACGAAATTGACCCTATAAAGGGCAAAATCAAAGTTCTCGTTAGCATGTTTGGCCGCGATACCCCAGTCGAACTAGACGCACTGCAAGTCAAAAAGGTTTAAGTAATGCTACGGGGAGGATGTATATTCAACCCCAGAACCGAGCGGGATGGTTTGCGTATATCTGTGATGAGTCGACATACTTATCTAGACGGTAAAACACCTGACCCGCAAATAATAGAAGGTGAATCCTATGATACGCACTGGCCAATATTAGCACCTCCTGCTAGCTTGGTCGGTAGATGGCACCGCGGCGAATTGGGTGATCACAGTGCACGGAATTTTGAGTCCGAATTTGCACCCATTTACAATGAATACCTTGCTCAAAAACAACCAGCCTTCGCTTTGAAATCCCTAGGTGAAAGGGCCTTGCAGCAAGACGTAACAGTACTTTGTTACGAAGACAACCCAAGGCCCGGAGAATTGTTGCTGTGTCATAGGCGATTGCTAATAGCTCAATGCGCGAATGTCACAGCCGGGTTACAATACGAAATTAGATAGCTACCGAGAGAGTTCTGAACGTTTTTGCAAAGACATCACTGCAGTAGACAGGCTTGGGTCCTTCAAGCTAATCAGTACCAAGCTCTTATATATAGGAACGAGTGCTTCACTTTTATGAGCAGGGCAACCTTGTTTTTCCCGCATTTTTTTTACTTCTTCAGGTGGATGCATATCAGCAAGTTGCATATTTACATGATACGAATGTCTAGCTACTTCCACATCGAAGCCTCGAATAACAACTGCACCATCTTTTATATCAAAACTTTCTCTCACAGCGTCCAAATCATCTATGTAATAATTTCCACCCTGTCTTCCTTTTAAATTAAATCTTGTCTCGACCCGCGCAGCTACTTTATTTTTTTGCTTAGCCAAAGTAGTCATAGCCTCTATCGTTCTAGGGTTTCGTGCAATTGACATGAAATCCGTCACTGTGTAGCCTTTGTGTAGAGCAGTAACAGAACTTAAAAACAAAAAACGGTTTATCATCCTCATACTATAGTTTGCACCAGCTTCTGCTTGTTCGCTTACACTAAACCGTGCAAACTTTTCTGTATCCGTTGCCTTGACTTGTAATAAAGCAGTCGTAGCGGCCTCTTCAAAAGCTCCCCTGGTTGCAGGGTCTGAGTCAAGAGCTGTCCGATCAGATGGCCACTCGAGGGCAACATCTTCCAAGGTATCCGAAAAATCTCTAAATATATTTGACATTATCTCTTTATCATAACATAAATTAGAGTTTTTACAATGCCCGTATTGCACATCTGACTGGGGTGTGGTATGATTTATCAGTTACGCACTTCATATATGCTTCATGAAGTAAATCTAAAATAGTTAAAGAGAGAATTATGGCAAAAAAAGTTATTGGTAATTTAAAATTACGTATCCCTGCTGGGCGTGCGACCGCAGGTCCTCCTGTTGGTTCAACCCTAGGACAATGGGGATTAAACATGATGGATTTCATCAACCCGTTTAACGACGCAACAAAAGACCTACAAGGCAAAGACGTCATTGTTCACCTTGCGGTATATGATGACCGTAGTTTCACCTGGAAGAGCCTCGGACGACCTGTTGACGACCTAATCCGTGAAAAGATTGGTATCAAAAAGGGTTCAGGTAAACCGCACACTGAAAAAGTTGGCAAAATAACACGTGCACAGCTAGAAGAAATCTACGAAGAAAAGAAAGACACCCTAAATGCAATAGATGTAGATGGTGGCGTAAAAGTCATCGCTGGCACAGCCCGTAGTATGGGAGTTGAGGTAGAAGGCTAATATGTTGTCATTTGGAAATCGTGAGATGACCGTAAAGGTAAGTCCTACATATCCCAAAGGTGAAATATTAATCGACCCGACTAGCTTACAGAGGGGAGATGCCCTAAAGAACGGTCTGAACCCAGACGCTGGCATCGCTATGCTTGGCCTCGCTAGAAAAGGCAAGCTACACCACAAGGGTTCCAGCGACGCAGAACCATTAGTCCGTCTCGCATGGGACCAATTAGCAGCAGGAACAGAACTAAGTGGCGTCATAGATGGTACCAGCATCATAGGTTTCGACGAAAAACTCGTTCCTAGTGAAGTTGGCATAGGCGACGAAATAACTGTTAGAATATAATACATAATTAATATGTGGGAGGCCTAAATAGCCGCCAGTACCACAAAGGAGTCACAATCATGGCAAAGAAAGCCGAACTATTAGAACAAGCAAGCAAATTAAAGCTTGATGTAAACGCAAAAAGCACTATTGCTGAAATCGAAGCTGCAATTGCAGCCGCTGGTGTAAAAACCGAAGAAACACCGAAAAAAGAAGGTGTAGCAAAAGCTGGCAAACGTTCAGAGAGAGCTCTAAAGGAAACTGAAGAGAAGATTGAAAAGGAAGCTCGCAAAGAAACTGGCGACACGACTCCAAAAGACCCCGAAGCGGTCGACAAAAAGAAAGGTCCAACCCCTGTTGCGCGTCCTACTATCGAACGTCGGGGCAAAAAGTACCAAGAAGTTGCCAAACTAGTTGAGAAAGACAAACTATACCCACTAGCCGAAGCTTTAGAACTAGCTAGCAAAACTAATCCTGCTAAATTCGACGCATCTGTCGAAATTCACGTACGTCTAGGTGTTGACCCTCGTCAGGCCGACCAAAACATTCGTTCAACTGTCAGCCTACCTCACGGAACAGGTAAAACTATTCGCGTTGCAGTATTTGCACCTAGCGACCAGCACGAAGCAGCTAAAAAGGCTGGCGCAGATGTAGTGGGTGAAGAAGACTTTCTACAACAGCTGGAAAAAGAGCAAATCAACTTTGACGTGCTAATCTCGACTCCACAGTTGATGCCGAAACTTGGTAAATACGCTCGTGTTCTGGGTCCACGCGGTCTAATGCCAAATCCAAAGAGTGGCACTGTATCTGCTAACATCGCTGCAGCTGTAAAAGACGCCAAGACTGGTAAAATTGAATACCGCGTCGACAAACAAGCTATTGTGCACGTTGCAGTAGGTAAAGTATCATTTGGTGCAGCCAAGCTAAACGACAACGCAAAAGCGTTCATCGATAGCCTGCAAGCTCAAAAGCCAACTAGTATCAAAGGTACGTACATCAACACAGTTACAGTTACCACGACCCAAGGTCCTGGTATCAAAGTCCAAAACTAGTTAACCTAATACTCCTCAACACCCATAATGATGTGATGTAAGTTTCACATGTTTGCCTATTTGAAAAATATGTATAATAGGTACTTAGACATGGGAGTTTTAAGTAACAAGGAGATAATGCGTCATTACGAAACGGGTAATGTTATTATTGACCCCTTAATTCCTGAAAACGTAAACGGCAGCAGTGTCGACGTAACACTTGGTGAACACTTCTATGCCACTGACCCAAACGACGACCGTTATCCAAAGCTGTTTAACCCTTATGACCAAGAAGACGTAGACCGCTATTTCCGCTACTTTCAAGCCCAACCATTTGCCGAGCACGAAAAGATGCGAAAAGTTTTTGGCCCTAGAGAGCTAGAAGGAATCCCAAAAGACGCAAAAGTAGTTATATTGCGTCCAGGTGAGCGTGTATTGGCCCACACTCAAGAGTTTATAGGTATCAAAGAAGGTACTACTAGCATGCACGCAAAAAGCTCTATGGGGCGCATTGGCGTGGCGGTTTGTTATGATGCTGGTTGGGGCGACCCGGGATATTGGAGCCGTTGGACTTCGGAAATCCAAAACACCAACGAACACGAACATATCGTTTTAGTGGTTGGTGCGCCATTTGCCCAAATTGCCTTTCACGAGACTGGCCCAGTAGAAAGTGAATACTCAAAACTAAGCGGTAATTATCAGCCTAGTGGTGATTTAGAAGAGTTAAAAAAACTTTGGACTCCTGAAATGATGTTGCCACGACTTGGCAGTAAGCCCGTTCGAATTTATGAGTCAAATGGTGTACAATTACACCCACGTGGGTAGCATCTTTACATCCTAAACAATCCAACATTGGAGGCCAGAATTGGCTTATAGAGCAGAGGTCGTCGCTGATTCTGTCTCACCACAGGGCA
>JAUSMW010000096.1 GCA_030645815.1 Candidatus Saccharimonadota bacterium | reverse complement strand
CGGTGCTTTTTTACCAACTAATACGCCCATAATTAATCTCCTAGTGGTTAAGACTCAGCGGCTAATGCTTGAATCGGTGAGGTAAAAACAGGAATCGGCAGCCAAGATACTATTCACTGAATGTGAACATGTGATGGTTATTTATTGATTACCTGATATTTATCGATAGTGCGCGACTATCATACACAGGCACGCTGGGGTGTCATATTGATTTTCTATATGATGCGTCCAAAACTGTGACTATGACGATTTTGTTGGCATATTATTCATCACGCAATCATCTGGTTATAATTGCGAATCTAAATTCCTGTCAAACGAGATAACTTCCTATAAATTGTTGACATGGATTCTCATTAGCATTAGAGTTTATTCGTACTCGATTTAACCCCTTAAAGGGCAATCACCTCGGAAGCCTCTCCATGTATGTCTGCGTGTGTAAAGCTATTACTGATCGCCAAATCAAAGCGGCTATTGATGATGGTGCCAACTCGATTGGCCAATTGCGCAAGGCCTTGGGCGTTGCCAGCCAATGCGGTAAATGCTCAGTGATGACTCGCGAGATTCTCGACGAGGCGCTCAACGATACCCCTATGCTCAACGGCCTGCCGCAGTTTTACGCTGTAGCATGATCATGATCCTGTAGTTCTCGGCAACGAGCCAAAACGGAATCTAAATCATTGCGATTTTTAGTATTTTTCCTTTCAGCATCAACCACTTAGATCACCCAATCGCTTGACATAGTTCACCTCAAAGACCAGACTCTCCTTTTACAATTTGCCGCATTAAGGAGAACTCCATGAAAGGCGATCCGCAAGTCATAGCCGTATTGAATAAAGTACTGGGTAACGAATTGGTTGCGATCAATCAGTACTTCCTGCACTCGCGCATGTATAAAGATTGGGGCCTTAAAGAGCTGGCCGACCACGAATACCACGAATCCATTGATGAAATGAAACACGCCGATGTGTTGGTTGAGCGTATTCTGTTTTTGGAAGGTCTACCCAATTTACAAGATCTCGGCAAATTACATATTGGCGAAGATACTTTAGAAATGCTCAAATCCGATTTAAAACTCGAATTAAAAGCAATTCCTGATTTGCGCGACGGTATTATTATTTGCGAAGGCGTGCGTGATTTTGTGAGCCGTGACTTGCTGAAAAGTATTCTCGAATCAGAAGAAGAACATGTCGATTGGTTGGAAACACAACTTTCATTAATCGATAAAATCGG
>JAUSMW010000089.1 GCA_030645815.1 Candidatus Saccharimonadota bacterium | reverse complement strand
ATCCTGGTAGTACTGCGCGAGTTCGTTTTGCGATTGAAAATACTGGCTTACCTATTACTTCACAAGAATTCTTGCTCGAGTATGCTCCACGCGGCGTGGCTCCAAGTTGTGAAGCTGTTAGTCCAGCTACGTATACATCTGTTCCGTCGCAAGCCAGCTGCGGTACTTCACCAGTGTGTATGCAAACATCAACCAATGTAACAAATAATGAGGCTTCAACAGACTTACTCTTTGATACGAGTGGTGATTTTATCGCTGGCGAGATAATTGAAAGTCCTTCAAATAAAACTAATCTAATTGATATAGACCAAAATGAATATACTGAGCTTGAATATGTTATTACACCAACCACAAACATTGTTGACGAAAATCTATGTTTCCGTGTCACTGATAATGGTAGCGACGTCGATACCTACTTAAGCGTAGCTGCTTTACAGCTTCGTTTTGATCCGGCTTTTGATTCGGTTGCTCTTAATAGTGGTTTGGATATTAGTCTAACTCCTGGAACTACTACTCTAGTCTATGCCACGGGCACAGTTACTGATTTAAATGGATATATCGACTTACTAAATGCTACTGCCACCATTTACCGTAGCGGTGCAGGAGCATCCTGTACACCAGATAATAATAATTGTTATGTTTTAAGTACTGCAGACAATAGTTGTAGCTTTACTGATTGTTCAGGAAATAGTTGTACGCTATCTTGTTCCGCTAATGTACAATTCCATGCTGATGCCACTGACGCTGATACCTATGAAGGTCAAGAATGGTTGGCTTACATGGAAGTAGAAGATCAGTCAGCTGGCTACGATTTTGCTTCCGCTCCAGGAATAGAATTACTTACTCTGCGAGCACTGGCGGTGGATTCACTGATTAACTACGGCTCATTGTCGGTTGATTCCGATACTGGTTCATTCAATCCAACGACCACTGTCACCAATCTTGGAAATACCCCAATCAACGTTGATGTGGAGGGTACGGATCTTTCCGATGGTGGTGATTCTTCAATTCCAACTAATCAACAAAAAGTTGCTAATTATACCTTTACTTACAACGCCTGTGCCACTTGCCAACAATTATCTTCCAGTACCCCAATCACTTTAGGATTAAATCTCGCTAAACCAGTTAATCCA
>JAUSMW010000071.1 GCA_030645815.1 Candidatus Saccharimonadota bacterium | reverse complement strand
TTCCTTGAGTAACGGCACGGTGTGTTGTTGTCGCAGCGTGTATTTCTCTTCAGCCGTTTTGCCTGCAAGCTTTGCTTCGAGGCGATACAGTTTTTGAATGTGTGCCACGGCCCAGTCGGCGCGACCGATTTTACCTTTAACCTGCACCTTCTGCGCCTCAATAAATTTTCTGCGCGCATGCGCCCAACAACCCAATCGATTGATACTGTTTTTACTGCATGCGGCGTTATAACCTTCGTAGCTATCAACCATTAATGTACCGGTAAAATCATCCAATAAATCGGTGGCAGCAGCGCCACTGCGCGAGGGTTCATAGCGAAACAATACTGCCGATTCAGTGGGCTGCGTGCTGCGCAACACCCACATGTAACTCTTACTTTGTGCCGTTTTATTCGGCTCATTCAGAACCTGAACTTGCGTTTCATCCATGTGTAAAAAATGCTGCGCGAGGATTTTCTCATGAATGAGATTAATCAGCGGTTGTACTAATTGGCCAGATTTCACCATCCAACTCGCCAGTGTGCCGCGATCCATCTCGATGCCGATGCACTTGAAGATCTCAACTTGACGATACAGTGGCAGCCCATCTACATATTTCTGCGTGGCGATGTAGGCCAACAGCCCCGCTGATGCAATACTCTTTTCGATAGCTTGCGCAGGCTTGGTGGCGGTAATCAGGTATTTTTCACAGCAGGGACAGGCATATTTGTAACGAATATGATTCAGCACTTGCACGGTGGCGAGGATAATATCCAATTGTTTATGGGTTTCACTGCCGATACATTTTAATGCAGTACCATCATGCGGACAGACTTTTTGATCGCCAGGTAGATCATGGACAATATCAACGCGCGGAATATCGGCTGGAATCGATACGCGTCTTTTAGCGCTGCGGCTATGCGCGGGAATATCAATAGACTCGACCGGGTTGTTGCTGTCAGCCTCGACCGTTGCTTCGGTATCATCCGCCTCATCGAACAGCCCGGTTTGTGTGGGCGATAATTTTTCACTCGACGAACCAAACTGTTTTTGTTTAAGCGAGAGGATGTATTCTTCGAGAATGTTGATGCGATGGTCTTTATCTGCGATAGCTTTACGCAGGCGACGATTTTCTTGTTCGATATCCACACTATTTTGCATAAGTGGATTTTACCAATCCACCTTGCGGGTTGCGCTATCATTAGCCAATGACCGAGAAATATTTTTCCCGGTGTGGCTTAAGCTTCGCAATATCCAGTCCACGTAATAGCCACGAAAATTGCTCTGTCGATAAACTCATCGTAGCATCACCGGTGCGTGGCCATTTGAACTTATCCTTCTCCAATCGTTTATACCAAAGGCAAAAGCAGGTCTTGTCCCAATACAGAATTTTGATTTTATCGCGACTGGCATTGCCAAAGACAAAGAGCGATTCTGAAAAGGATGACAGCACCATGTCACTTTCTACAATCACTAATAAGCTATTAATGGACTTGCGGAAATCCACCGGCGTGCGATGCATATAGATTGGCACTTCAGCCCATTGAATCATGCAAGTGCCCTAACCAGTTGTGCCAACCACGCCGAATCGGGCATTGTTTCAAAACGCAAACAGCATCGTCCGTACTGAAATGCGATAGATGCCGGCGTTAATGCTCCCGCTGGAATGTCAGGGGCGCCACGTCTGGATTGAGAAATTGGAACAAAAGCGGATTGCCGACCCAATTGCTTTTTGCGAATAATAAAATACTTGGGGCACACGTCGTTGTCATGACAAAATTGTTGTGCTGAAAAGCCGCTGTCGGCTTGACGTTGAATCAATTCTTGCCAATCTTCTTTGCTACGTCTTGCTCTCATACGGCCCCCTTCGTGTTAGAGGCTGTACATTAGATTAAAATCGATTTATGCAGTAGGGTGTGGTTGGGGCTGCGCTTACGTTGTAACCTTGTAACCAACTCGCTGCTAAACACTAAGTTCAGATTTTACATTAGCTTATGCACGCGTTTGCGACAGATGGAAAGGCCTTCTTTACGAATTTTTTTGCCAGCTCTCACTACCAAGACTGTCTCTACTCGCATGAAATAACTCTTTCGCGCGACGATGCAAATGTAAGTCAACAGCGGTAATCAGGGTGGATGGCCGAGCCTCCCACTCATAGAACCATGACTTGCCAGTCTGCATGACCCGACATAAAGTACGCACCGGAAAATTCGCTGATTCAGCCTGAATAAAAGCGAGCTTTTTTCATTTTTTCGCGAAGAAGGCACTTGCCTTTTTTAAAATCTCTTTCTTCATACTCAGTTCTTTATTTTCTTTGCTTAAGCGTTTCAGCTCTTCGCGTTCATCTTCGGCCAGCGCTTTGCCTTCAACTTGTTGTTCGTGAAGCTTTACAGCATGTTCGCTACAATACCCAATGATTTAGCTGCCTCCGTTACGGAATAGCCCTGCTCAAGCACGAGCGCTACCGCTACCGCCTCTTATCTTGAGCTCTTTCGGGGATTGTTTTTAACTGCGTTTCTGAGTCATATCGGCACCTCAATGGTTGACGTTTATTGTCTCTTATTAAAGTGTTCGGTGTTATTAGACCACTACAGTATTTTGCTTGACCAGGTTGTGTGCTTTTGCGTAACATTAATTGATCTAAAAAAGACATTGCTTCTGAATCTTTATTAATTTAATCGGGGTGATCCCGATATTTCCACTAATCATCATTAAATGCAGGCATGAAGGAATCAATATCTTGAAAAATATCGTTGCATTTCAAGTTGGTCACGATAGTTCGATTGTCGGGCTATCAAATGGAAATCTGGTTGCCTGCATTGAAGGGGAGAAGAATTCAAACGATCGATTTTATATGGCACCATCATTGGATAATGCCTTTGATTGGCTGGGTCGGCTTAATATGATTCAGGATTTCTCTCCTGATGTCATTTCCATTCTTGGCTGGTATTGCGACGAAGACAGTGCGCGTGATAAAACTGGAAATTATTTTGGGCTAGATTATAAGGAAATAGTTACACGTTCTATTTTCGGGAAGCAAGTTGATTTTTTCTATACAACGCATGAGAAATCCCATATTTTTATGTCTTATGCGTTATCACCTTTTCCTCAAGGCCAACCTGTATATTGTTTGACGTGGGAAGGGGTTCTTGGTGCATATTATAAAATTGATGAGCACCTCAATATTACAAATGTAGATAATCTGTTTAGTAATGTGGGTTTAAAGTACAGTTTTCTCTATGTGCTCGCTGGCGATGTCGACTTTCCGTCTTTGGATTTAGCTGGAAAAATTATGGCGTTAGCCTCCTACGCCACTGAAAGGAACGTGGACAAATACAGGGAGGCCATTGATTATCTACTTGCAATTGATATAAATGAGGTAAATCAGACTCCGGAAGGATGCGAGGATGTCAAAAAGGAACTATTTGAAAAATTTGGGCATCTTGTACCTTACAATAAAGGTGTACAGAGCCAGCATTTTAAAGAGTTTGCCTGGGCTGTGCAGGAGAGGATACTTGAGGTTTTTCTTGAGGCCGCAAAAGACAGCGAAAAGCTACCTTTGCTTATATCGGGCGGATGCGGACTTAATTGTTACTGGAATCAGAAGATAAAAGACTCAGGTATTTTTCAGGATGTATTTGTACCACCATGTACCAATGATTCTGGTAGTGCTATCGGACTTGCAGCAGAAGCACAGTTCCATTACACCGGTAATGCTAAAGTTAATTGGGATGTTTATGCTGGAGAATATTTCCTCGAGAATGAGGTTGATACTACTGGTTTTAGCGAGCAAGTTTTAAATTACGGCGAAATCGCCCAACAGTTAAATGCAGGCGATGTTATAGCCTGGATTCAGGGACGCTATGAAATTGGCCCCAGGGCGTTGTGTAACAGGTCTCTTATTGCTGCCCCATTCACTGAAGCAATGCTTGGAAGGCTCAATATGATAAAAAACCGTGAGACATTTCGCCCTATAGCACCAGTATGTCTCGAGGAAGATGCTAATAAGTTATTTGGGATAAATTTTCCATCTCCACATATGCTTTATTTTTCTCAGGTACTTACACCCAACCTTAAAACGATAACCCATGTTGACAACACTGCACGAGTCCAGACTGTCAGTAGGCAACAAAACCAGCCAATGTACGAACTATTGACCCATTTTAAAAGCCTCACTGATTTTGGGGTTTTATGTAATACGTCATTAAACTTTAATGGGAAAGGATTTATTAATAACTCAAGAGACGCATTCAAATATGCCAGGGAGAGAGGGTTAAATGGTGTTGTGATAGGCAACAAATACTTTCGTAGTATAAATCCTGGAAACTTTATGCCAATAGGTCTGTCGCTGTTGCCGGGTTATAATAAAAACACCAATGCAATTCAAATGCAAAATGTTGTAGTTAACGATTCCCCATTGAAATGCTCAGCTATCAGGTGTCTCGAAATAACAGACTGGTCACTCTATAACACACTTACATTCGACTTTTCTTTTGTATGCGCAGCAGAATTGACTGACCCCTTAACTATTGCTCTATTTGCAGATAACAGATTTCTGCATCGTCATTGCGTTCAAATAAGTGACGAAGTGTTGTTTGCAAATAACAAAACTAACAAGATTCGTTTTCGCCTATTTAATGAAGATGCAGCTGAAGCAATATTGCGAAATGTTACCAATATTCGTCTAGTTTTCAACGTGAAAAATTCAGCAACTGCTGAAGTTCAAATTTCCAATGTGATATTTTCCATAAGTGAAAATTAAGGCTAATCAATAAGTAACCTTTGCATTTGGGGTGGATACGGAGTCTTGAAGATTAAATTAGATTCTCGTTAATAGTGCGCCCCGTTTGCTAATGGCTGTAGACGAATCCGCACAATTTGGATCGTTTGCCTCGGCAGCCGAGCGAGAACTTAAACGCATTATTCTCGAACATTATTCTGTGAGGTCATCACCTGATATGTTCAGAATCTCGTTGGTAAGCTTTTCTGTATCATCTATAAGCAAGGTTGTTGCAGTTAAAAAATCCGCTTTTTTTGCTTTCTTTCGTCGCTTTCTAATGACAGGTTACCGTTTAATTCTAATAAATCATCCCTGGCTCGAGCCTTCCACTAGTTGAGCACGGAAGCTGGAATGGTTTGCCATTCATCAGTTTGGCCTTGGCTTGTTCCAAGGTTTGGTATTGTGAATGAGTTGAATTTAGCCATAAATATTCTTCTATGCGATAACCTATAAGGTGTATTAGTCGCGACTTGATCTGACACTTCTGCTTGAAAGAAGAGAGTTACCGGTTTTGAATATGGGTGTCGAATCCTGAATCAAAACCAACGAGGTAACTCTCATGCTACATACTACCAATCCCATCATTAAACA
>JAUSMW010000065.1 GCA_030645815.1 Candidatus Saccharimonadota bacterium | reverse complement strand
TGCAAATGATCATAATCTGCATTCAATGCCAAGGTAACGGAATTGCCTTTCAAGTTAAACTGACTAGGAATCGTATGTTTCGAATTCGTTGTCTGCTGGTAAGTTGTTGGTGCATTCAGATGTAGTTCTTCGCTCGCCAACTTCAAGACAAGATTGCCATCTTTATCAAGCGAGAGATCCTGCTGACCATCAAAATGAAAAGCGATCTGTTTGTAATCTGTTCCAGGACTAACGATGAAGTCGTGCTCTAATTGCGAGTTAGTGCCGTAATATCTGAGGTCGATGCCAGGGTAGACGTTTTTGGCGAGCAATGATTTGTAGTTCGGGACATCTGAATGCCATTTGGATTGGTCGTTACCAATAAAGTAGTTGGTTTTACTTTCTAGTTGATCGGTGCCGGTAAAATTTGGCGTATTAGCACCATCTAAAGACATTGTGATGTGATCATCACCGATTGATGTTGTGGTATTCACACCATCAAAATAGGTCGTGGCTTGGCCATGGTGAACCAAAAAAGAGGCCTTACCATCGACCTGACCTTGGTTAGGCTCGAAAGCGAGAGGAAGTTTACCGTAGTTGGCTTGAACAGTGGCTTTAGCTGGATCGGTATTTGAGGCAACGGGCTGGGAATCATTAACAGACATAACCGGCAATAATTGAAGTTGCAAAAGAACTAACAAAAAGACCGTTAGCCAGGTTAAAATTGTTTGTCGACGATGAAAACGACGTATTTTATTCATACTCCCTCCTAAGTAGTTGATTATCGTTATTGTATCAATCCTGGTAATGTATGGGTATGAACATCGGCATGTTTACCGACATTTACCGACCAGCGATTAACGGCGTCACGCGATCAATTGATACCATAAAGACCAGCTTAGAAGCCCGAGGCCACACGGTCTATATCTTTGCGCCAGCCGTCCGTAATCATCCTAAAGAGGAACGAGTGATTCGATTGCCATCGATCAAAAGACTTTCGCCAAAGGAAGCTCCGCTTGGCTTGGCCTATGTGCCATTTCTAACCGATAAGGTGCGCGAACTGGAACTAGATATTATTCATACCCACTTGCCATTTTTTATTGGCGGACTTGGCTATCGAATTGCCAATAAACTCTCGATTCCAAAAATCCATACTTATCACACTCATCTCACGGAATATGCTCACTACTCGCCAGTACCCGGTATCCAGTGGCCAGTCAAATTTGGCTTGCGACGTTTAACAAAACGCTACTGTAATAACTCGGATTACGTAATCGCACCATCAACAGCTATCAAGGATCTTTTGTTATCTTATGGTGTTAAAAAACCAATTGTCGTTAATCCAACCGGGATTGTCTGTGAAGATTTTAAGCGACTGACTCAAACCGAAAAGACGCAATTATTTCAGCAGTACGCGATACCAACAAATCAGCAAATCATCTTATTTGGTGGTCGACTGGCGAAAGAGAAAAATTTATTATTTCTACTCGATTGCTTCTCTGTTATCGCGCAAAATAACACGAACGTGCATCTTGTATTTGCGGGTGGTGGACCAATGGAGGACGTACTCGAAAAGCACATCCAGAGATTAGATCTGATATCACGAGTGACCATTACCGGATTACTAGATAAGTCAGAGATTGCTAAATTTTTTGGCTCGGCCGATGTCTTTGCCTTTCCATCGTATACCGAAACTCAGGGTATTGTCTTGGCCGAGGCGATGGCGGCCGGCTGCCCGGTTGTGGCTATCGATGCATTGGGATCGAAAGATGCCGTTCATGAAGGAATTGATGGCTTCTTGGTGGCCAATGATCAAAATGCCTTTACGGCAAAATTACTGCAGATTTTAAACGATGATATTTTGCAAAAAAGATTTTCCAAAGCTGCAATCGTTAGTGCCCAGCAATTTTCGGTTAAAAATACCACCGATCGACTACTCGCGATATATGCCGATGCCATTAAGGATCGCTCGCAGACAACAACCGCGGCTTGACCGTTAAATCACAGACAAGTAACCTGATAGCATCATCATAATAATAAGGGTGGCATCATGAAAAAATCAGGTTGGTTGATTATTGGTATCGTGGTCGTTGTTTTGCTTGTTGGTATGGCAATTGTCATGCGTATGGTAAGTACATTTGTGGCCCAAAAAGCGAGCGATAAAATCACCGAGACTGTATATAAAACAGCGACGGGTGGTAATGTCGATATTAATTCAAGTAATGGTTCGGTCAGCATAAATACCGAGGATGGCAGTGCTACATTTGGCAACACAAATTCGCTACCAAAAGATTTTCCGAGCGATATTCCAACACCAATGATTGGCACAATCAGTGGCAGTTATTCTGCTAATAGCGAAGACGGACAAGCTTATACGGTTGCTTATACTCTGACGGCTGCTCAGGCCGCATCAGCCAGCAGTGACTATCAGACGCAATTAAAAGCCGCGGGCTATACTGTCGACAACACGACCTCGAGTACTTCAGACGGAGACACCTTTGAACTATTCAGCGCGAAAAAAGGTGATCGGAATATCGTTGTGACCACCTCAACAAGTAGCGATGGCACTGCCACGATGAGCCTAGTGGTTTCAATTGACTCAACCAACTAACTACCCGCGAAGGGAGGTGATTTTAAATGGAAGAAGCAAACAAAAAATCCGACTGCAGTTGCGAATGTCATGGCTGTGATTGTTGTAAGGATAAGCATGGCGACGAGCATGATCATGGATCAGGCGATATGGAAATGAGCAAAGAAAAGCTTGAACATATTCAAAAGAAACTCGAAGAGAAACAGGCTTGGATTAAAGAGAAGCTTGATTCGATGGAATAGTCTGAATTGAGCGGTAACAACAAAGACGGCAATCGCCGTCTTTGTTTGAGTGTCATTCTTTGGTCCTGCGTGTAGGTCTAGAGCCCTATTTAAAACTGTTACTATCAGCCTTTGTGTTTTGACCTCGGTCATCTATTCCAACATCCAGCCCCGAAAAAGAGTTGCTAGTAAAAATGTTATTTTTACCTGAATTGACTATACCTACTCGTTTTTTAGACTTGCCCTTCCTTCCCCAAAGATAGTAGCCAGATCCAGAAACAATAACTCCTCCTACAATAGTTATGACCCAAGGGTCGTTTAGGTAATCCATCACTGATCTCCATCTTAGTACTTAACTTTCCTTGAAGCTCTGGCCTGAAACAAATTCAACTAATCCGTTTCCATTTTTTGAAAGCCAGAACGTCTTGTCTATTCAACTTAAACCACTCTCCATTTGTGTTCTTGTGTTTAAACCTTTGGTGCCAATAGGCTTCAACGCCACCTGGATCGTCAGTCTTAATTATATGAATAAGCATAAGATCATTCGGCAGAAGAAGCTTAATCTCTTTGCCGCGACGGATGGAATCATTTGTTTTTCCTATTTTATAATCGCTATCGTGTTTCAAAAGGTAAACTTCACCTATCGGGGCGCTGCTGCTACTAGACGATTCATCTAAATCCTTATCCATTAATAGTGGCTCACATATTGCCATAATATCTGAATATTCACTTTTATCTTCGCAGTAACTTGCAATAATACGTACAACATCATTTTTGAGCTTTTTATCGGCAATATGAAAAGGAAACTCCGGATTCTTCAGGTGCTCTATTCGCATTTCGCCGATGGTTGGATATTTTTTTAATATTCGCATCAGAGGAATCATTTTTTCAGCCAAGAGGTTGTCGGGATACTTTGTCCATTTTTTGTTCGGTTCGAAGCCGGCATCAATTAATGCATCCCCGTAGCGTGGCCAGTATTTGCCCCAGTCCCAACTTCGAATACCAGTTTCATTTAGAAAATTTTTTTGACCCAGAGGTTTGCCGCCATTTTCCTTAGCGGTTCTCTTGATCTCTCGTAAAATATCTTCTTTAGTCATCATAATTTATTTGTGTAGCGTACCCTCTTTGGGCCATTTGTTCAACATAATCAGCAGGCAACTAAATAGGAGTCGATCGCACGGTAAATTCGTAAGTTGATTCCCAGAGCTGACATTTAAGTACTCGCTATACTTGATAATACTTTCGTCCTCTCTCAGCGCCAAAAAATTCTCTATCCCCCCGATCCACCCCCATTCAATCTATAAAGACGTACTCGCGTGCAACCTTTTCCTTGG
>JAUSMW010000053.1 GCA_030645815.1 Candidatus Saccharimonadota bacterium | reverse complement strand
AACGTTGCCAGTTGATTTTTGAACATACAGTTGTCCCGCGTTGAAATTGAAGTTGCCTGCGCTGTCAACATTTAAGCGAGTAACGTCGTTAGTTTCTAAATTTAGACTGTTAGCTGTTTTTGTGCCAACATAAAGAGTTGTGTTCGCATACACATTTGCTCCTGTGTCTAAGCCACTTCCACCAATAAGCACGCTGTAAGTATCTGCAACTTCAAATTTTGCACCCGGTGCTGTTGTCCCAATTCCAACATTGCCCAAATTACTGACGTACAGTCCCGATGTTGGTGATGTACCTCCTCTTAACCATGTTGTGCCGTTGACCTCAAGAAGTGCTCCCGGGGTTGCTGTTCCAATGCCAACGTTGCCACTACCTTTGAAAGTCACGCCGTAAGAGCCGTCGCTAAGATTAAACTTAATATCCGCATCGTTATTAACCGTGCGATTTGAAATATTTAAGTCGTTGTCGGTGCCTGATACCCATAAATTTGCCATTTCCGTAGCTCCGCGGTACATACTAAATCTAGTTGAAGCGGAAGTTGTATTCGCATTATTCAAAATTAGTTGAGTCATTGCTGCTTGATCTTTTCGTACCTCAAGAAGTGCCCCCGGTGCCGTCGTCCCAATACCGACGTTGCCGTCTGTTTTCAAATATAATTGTGTCGCTGATGTTGTCCTTAAACTCAAGTTGTTGTAGACAGTAAAACTAGTATTAATACCCAAGATTTCACCATCAGTTCCATTTAATCTCATTGCCACGCCATCAGTAGTGTTACCTGCAGCGATAACTCCATTGACATCCAATAATTGTCGAGGACTCGTCGTCCCAATGCCGACGTTACCTAGATTATTAACATACAAACCAGACGTTGGCGCCGTGCCCCCTCTTAACCATGTTGTGCCGTTGACCTCAAGAAGTGCTCCCGGTACCGTTGCCCCAATCCCAACATTACCACCTGCTGCAATAATCATTTGTATACTATTGCTATTATTTTCTCTGAATTGTATGGCCTTATCGGTTGGTCGGTTGATATATAAAGTTGTATCAGCAGGACCGCTCGCGAAATTGTAACCAGTTGCGGAAATAGAATTCGCCAGTCCAATCGCTCCGTATGTTGCAGAACCACCAAGCTCTCCAATTAGGATATTTCCAGTGCTGGAGCCCACTACTTCTAATTTTGCCCCAGGTGCTGTTGTCCCAATACCTACGTTGCCGGCAAAATATCCGCTTCCATTTGTCAATCCTATGGCGGCCTTAATACTGCCATTGTTGGTGAATACAATTTGGTGCTCGGAGGCAAAAGGAGCTCCACCGTTTTTATTATAGGAATAGCCCATACCATATAAAGTGCCAAAAGTATCGGCAGCGGTGTCTATTTGGTAAGCATCACCAATAGACCATATACCCTGGACTTGGGTGGAGGAATATGTACCAGCATATCCGTATCTGGATGAAATAAACTTGTCGTTAGCGATAATGTTGCCCGTTGATCTGGTGTCTCCGGTAACGTCTAGTTTGTATGAAGGTACAGTATTTCCAATTCCTATGTTGCCCATGAAATACGAATTCCCTGTTGCATCGTTCTGAATATTGGAGTCAGTATAAATATATTTAGTATTGTAACTGAATCTAAGATAAGAAGCGGCGGGGACACCACTTGCGGGAACTCCCGATCCGATGTAACTAGTGCCGTTGCCAATATAGGTCAAATGTAATGCCGCTGCTCCCAAATTTCCGGATTCTCCAAGGGAGATGTGGGCCCCCTGGCTTGTCCAGTTATCGCCAGCGCCGGAAGAATCGAGCGCGATATAGGGGAATACGTTATTTGGAGATGTTATGATATTTCCATTTACTTCCAA
>JAUSMW010000092.1 GCA_030645815.1 Candidatus Saccharimonadota bacterium | reverse complement strand
ATTTTGCCAGTAAACAGCGTCGTCCTTTTTCAGAATTAATGAATATGCAACTATTTAGTTTTAGTGCAATATTTTAAATCTGGTAAAAATGGATACTAAAAGTGGTAGCTATTGAACGCTGCTTAACAGCATGGAGCTGTGATGAAGATCATGAATAAGACAACCATTTGGAAGTCCGCGGCTGCCTTCTTAGTCAAGTGTTTGGAAATATGGGTTCCCATGAGTGCTCAATGCTTAGCATTTTTGGCAGTGCTAGTGTTTGCGAATCTTCCCGGCATCGCTTTTGGCCAAACATCATGCCCCAACATTCACGTGAAAATTCTGAATATTAAAAACAGTACTGGAAACGTAGCTTGCGCGCTTTTCGAATCATCAGTTGGTTTCCCTGATGAATATTTACATTTTGCAACCAACATCATGGTAATAAAAATTCGGCATAATCAGGCGCAATGTGACTTTAAAGACATCGCACCGGGAACGTATGCGCTTGCCGTTGTTCATGATGAAAATATGAATGGGAAACTGGACTTTAATTGGATAGGAATCCCAACGGAAGGCTACGGTTTTTCAAGCAACGCAAAAGCCTTGCTCGGCGCACCTTCGTTTTCTGCCGCCAGCTTTCCCTACGATGGGCAAAACCAAGATATGACGATCAGCTTGCATTACTGAGTTTACATTAAATGAATTTTTAAAATTTATACTTACTTTCTTCAATCCATCATATCGATCATGGTTTATTGCACCTAACACAGCGCTCGTGCATTAGACGGAGCCCGGCGAGTACCCATCTCCACCATCGCCGCGCGTATTCAACAAGAGCCGCCCCTAAGTCAAGTGCGGTTTTCTATTGCTCATAAAGCCAGTTCAAATGTACGGCGAATTTATTAATTGTAATGTCAACCAGACTTATGATATATACCCGGAACAAGCGATCAGCTTTCGTTATCGGCATCTTTAGTTTTTAGTTGAGGGGGAAGGTTGGCTTACCAACGAAACAAATCTTTTACTTCTAGTGGTATTTCTTCGACTAACTGACGGTCAAATATTTTGTTTATCAAGAAATAGCTGCAATCCATAAGCACAGGAATGCACCAATACCTACAATA
>JAUSMW010000045.1 GCA_030645815.1 Candidatus Saccharimonadota bacterium | reverse complement strand
TGCAGGGTGACATCCAAACCGGCAACAGCACAGGCCATCGTGAGTGAGAGCGGTTTCACCAAATGTCTACTAGCAAATGTAAGTATTGAGAATACCGACTCATTTTCTGCGAATGGGACGAACATCAAGTTTGCTACACACCCCATTAAGGGTATTCCCCGCAGAATTTCCACTAATCTAAAATGGTCAAACTATTCAACTTTAGTTTGGGACCACTGAAGTAGAAGGAGAACTGAAACGAAACTGCCATACTTCGCAAGAGAGTGAGGAAGAACAACAAATGAAGCCATCGTGTGATGCAAATCAAAAACAACGTTAAATCAGTCGCAAATGCTAGCGCATGCTAGTAGTGGTCGCACATAATTAACTGTGTTCGTTAACGAACAGACCCGCCCAGATTTCCTTTGATACTCTAGTATCGTATGTGTTCTAGCCTTAGGCGGACTTTTAATTCAGGAATTACTGAGGAGAAGAAGTCACTGGTCTTATTACTTACATAAGGAGTTACAAATGAAAAGAACTTTCCTGTTGCTTGTGTTTACAACCTGTTCTGTATTGTGTGGCATCACCATCGTGCACGCAAATCCAGCTGGGAATCATGAAAAAATGAAGGACCCAATGCATAGAGATAACGGAATAACTTCTGAAACTTACGAGATTGATGCAAAAAGTGATGCTGCTAAGACTGATGCACGACTTAAAGCCGCTCAGAATGCACGCAGAAGGGCCGGTTCGAGCAGCCAATCAAGTCATCCAGGCAATAACCCCTCTAGCAGTGGTGCTAGCAATAACGGCTCAGGAGGAACTGGCGGCATGTAATGAATGGTCTAGCTTAAGCACCAGCTAATTTAACTAGTGGTTGTTTGCTTTAGTTCTACTAACCCGCTTCGGCGGGTTTTTAATTCACTCGAAAATCTTTCGCTGTTGTTATCTTGACCACCCGCAGCCCCGCTTGCCCAGGCACAAATTCAATCCCCGCCTGCTCCAATATCCACGCTTCTATTTTGACGTGCCACATGTGCAGCAAGTCCAGTTCCCGCTGTATGTAATGTTTTTCAGCAATCGCGCTGGGCTTATGCCCCATTATCTGCGCAACAATACCGGCAGGAACTTCCACCCATTCGGACAACGTGCCAAAGGAACGGCGCAAACCATGCAGG
>JAUSMW010000044.1 GCA_030645815.1 Candidatus Saccharimonadota bacterium | reverse complement strand
GACTAAGGTGCAATACGTTTGGAAGCTTGATTAAAACAAGGCCAACAAGTAACAAAGTAAGAGACAGAACGTTTTATTCAACACCAACGTAAGTATTACTAAATTCATTTTTAAAGGAAGTATCTACATGAAAACCCGCGCTAAATTAAGCACATTCCTGGCGGCAGTACTGTTTGCACTGACAGCCTCTATTGCAACCACTCCAGTATTTGCGGCTGACGCAGACGCTTCTGCTCCAGCGACAGAAGCTGCAGCACCGGCAGCAGTACCAGCAGCCGAAGCCCCAGCGGCCGAAGTCCCAACTGATGCAGCAGCACCAGCTCCAGCAGTAAAAGAAGTTGCAAACCCATACGGTATGGAAGCCCTGTTAAAGGGGGGTGACGTAGTCGCCCAAGGTACTTTGTTAGTGATGGCAATTATGTCCATGGGTAGCTGGTATATCCTGATTACTAAAATTATTGATCAAGTGAAACTGTCTGGCCAAGCTAAAGAAGCAAGCAAATTTTGGAAGGCTTCTAGCGTAGGCGCTGGTATCAGCAGCCTGAAAGAAGGTAGCCCATTCCGCTTTATCGCTGAAGCGGCGGTAAATTCGACCCAGCATCACGAAGGGGCTTTACTAGAACAAATCGATTTGAATTCTTGGGTAACTATGTCTATCCAGCGTTCAGTTGATAAAGTTCAAAGCCGCTTGCAAGATGGTTTGGCGTTCCTGGCGACAGTTGGTTCAACTGCTCCGTTCGTCGGCTTGTTTGGTACAGTTTTGGGTATTTACCATGCATTGACACAGATTGGTGCGTCTGGCCAAGCTTCTATCGATAAAGTTGCTGGTCCAGTTGGTGAAGCCTTGATCATGACTGCGATTGGTCTTGGTGTTGCTGTTCCTGCTGTTCTTGGTTATAACTTTGTTGTTCGTCGCAATAAGAGCTGCATGGAAGAAGTTCGTGCCTTTGGCGCTGACTTGCATTCTGTAGTTTTGTCAGGAGTAATGAGCAAAGCTGCTGCAAACTCAGGCAAAAAAGTGGCTTAATCTTTAAGATTAACCAAAAATAGAATCAGTTCATCCTCTTCTCATTTATAGACTTTTACGTCGATAAGTAGGAAGAGGAATTTAGAGTTCACAGAAGAGAATACATTATGTCAATGTCAATGGGCAATGATGGCGACGGTGAAGACGAAGTCAACAGCACCATCAATACCACCCCTCTGGTGGATATTATGTTGGTTTTGTTGATCATCTTCCTGATCACATCACCTGTAGTCCTCAATACGATTAAGGTTAAGCTTCCTGCTGATACCAATACAATTTATGTCACTAAGCCAGAAAATATCACTCTGACGATTAATAAAGAGGGTGATATGTACTGGAACGGCGGACGTAAAGCGTTGGCAGGTACCGATGAGCTATTCGAGAAAATGAAGGCCGTGGCGGTACTTATACCTCAGCCTGAAGTGCATATTCGTGGCGACCAAAATACTCGTTATGAGTTTGTGGGTAAAACTATTCTCACAGTCCAGCGTGCAGGAATAGCGAAGGTCGGCTTCATTATTGAGCCACCGTCCAAAACTTAAAAAGGAAATCCTATGAGTATGGCTGCTCCTAGCTCGAGTTCGAGCGAACCAGAAGTAATGATGGAAATGAACATGACGCCTTTGATTGACGTTATGTTGGTGCTGATTATTATGTTGATTATCACCATCCCTGTTCAGAATCATTCCATTAATTTGAACATGCC
>JAUSMW010000091.1 GCA_030645815.1 Candidatus Saccharimonadota bacterium | reverse complement strand
GATCCTAATGGAAATATTGCGAAATATGTACGCGATGGTTTTTTAGATAAGCATACACAGAAGAAAAGAATTTCTGAGATAACGTTTCCTGATGGAAAAGTAGTAACTAGAGATTATCAGTATGATGGTAAAACAGGGTTAAGTTATGAAACTGAAAAACACTCAACAGGGTTATTTGTTGAAACATGGAATGATATTCATGGGCGAGAGAAAAAGAAGCTCATTAATGGTGAATTAGTTAGTACCACTGAGTACACCAACTCAGAAAATAAACCACATGTACTATCAGGGGCAAATTCATTTGATCCTGAGGATAATGACAGGGCAAATGCCGGATATTGTACGATTACAGGTGGTCTACCTTTATGGAAGGCGTTTTCTGGTCGTGGTATACCTGGGCATACAGTTAAAATTCCACCACCGGCGTATATGGGGTGCAGCAATACATATATTGTACTTACTGATGATTATAATTCACCTAGCTATGAACATGATCGAGCTCTTGCTGAGCTCAAAAATAGAGAAGATCCAATAATTCGTCGCAACCCTGATGCAGCGCAACCTCAGGCGTATATCAAAATAAAAACAGTAACTGATGTAAGTGGCAACAAAACTTCTCATGAATATGATCAGTGGAATAATGAGGTAAAAATTACTTATCCAAACGGCTCTTCAATCAGTCGTACTTGGCATGCGAAATATGACTTTCTGCTCACTGAAACCAACGAAAAAGGCATTGTCACTGCCTACGACTATGATGCAAAAGGCAACTTGCTTACGCTTACTAAAGCCAGAGGTGCTGCGGACGAACGCATTACCCGTTTCACCTATGATGAATTTGGTCAGGTAAAAACGGTTACCACTGGCGAGTCTGCGGCTAACAATACGGCATTGGTTGCGACCAGTTATGAATATGACCAATACGGCAATATCACTAAAGTCACTGACCCTGAAGGTAACATCACCACGTACGGTGATTATGATGCGCTAGGTAACGCCAAAGCTATAACAGATGCGCGTTCAAACTTGTTGCCTGTTGCTGATCAATACACGTGGAAAAATACCTACGACAACGCCGGTAATGTATTAACCCGTCGCGATCCCTATGGCAAAGGTGAAACGTATACCTACAACAAAATCGGGCATCTGGAAACCATTACCTCTGCCAGTGGTAGCAAGGTTACCTTGACCACTAATGCCAACGGTCAGCCGCTCACCATGACGGATGATAACGGCAAAAT
>JAUSMW010000024.1 GCA_030645815.1 Candidatus Saccharimonadota bacterium | reverse complement strand
TTTAATTTGGAAGCATCCAAATCAAATAAATTGGCGGTTGCCTTGATTCCAAAAGAGAGTTTCCAGGTTTCCGAAGTTTGTATGGTATAGGACAAATCGGCGGAGATTGCATTCTCTGTTGTAGGTCCAATTTTGTCATTTATCAGCGACACCCCCAAGCCCAGATTGCTGAGGTTCAATGGCGTGTTGATGGACACCGTGTTGGTAACGGGAGCTCCGTCTAGTCCAACCCATTGGGTGCGATGCAGGGCAAACATACTCAAGGCACCTCTCGATCCAGCATAAGCAGGATTGACATTGATTGTGTTGTACATGTACTGTGTAAATTGTGCGTCTTGTTGCGCATAAGTTAGCACTCCAGTAAACATCAAAGCGAATAATAGTATTCTTGTCTTCATTTGGTTTGTATTTAAACCCGGGAGTTTTTAATTCCCGGGAGTTAGATTTGAGTTAGATTTATCTTGAAAGGTATATAAACCCGTCTTTTCTATTCATTTGAATATTACCACTTCCGTCAAAGGATTCGTAATTCAATATGTAAAAATAGGTTCCTGTAGGCAAACCATCAGATTGACTTATGGTTGTTCTTCCTTTTGAATACCCTTCGAAAGCATTGTTCGTGTTGTCGTATTTACTAGTTTCGAAGACCAATACACCCCAACGGTTGTATATTTCTACATTAATACCAGATGGATAACAAATACTAGAATCTACACCATCGATGACAAGTTGCTCATTAATACCATCTCCATTTGGAGTAAAGGCTTTGTGGACAACTATGGCTTCACATCCTACTCCTAATACTTTACAATCAAAATTGATATTCATATCTATTTTGATACTCAAAGGACAATTTCCATCAGTTACTTTATATTCGAAAATATGATTACCCAAAGTAGCATCAAGAGGATTGAATATGCTGCCTTGCAATATTCCGACATTATCTTGATTTATCCAAACACCATTTGTAGGGATACCAACAGGCAATAAATCGTCCAAATCTATTGGAGTGGAGTCTGCATTACAAGCTTCACTAGGAATTATTGGAGCCACTGGTTGTGTTCCTGTCACGACATAATCACACAAGCTTGGATTCCAAGTAGCTGTTTGGTAACAAAATACTACTGGAGCAGTTGGTTGTGTTCCCGTCACGTCCCAAGCACAAGTTGTCGTGTTGAAAGTAAAAGTATCCCAGCAGTTCACTTTGGCAGGTGCTGCAGGTTGAGGCGTATTGTCGTTTACCCAAGCACAAGTAGTTGTGTCGAA
>JAUSMW010000023.1 GCA_030645815.1 Candidatus Saccharimonadota bacterium | reverse complement strand
ATTGATAGCTATCGAAATGTTGACGGAGTACTGGTTGGCTGGCCGGGCTATAGTTGGTTATTTTATTATGGATACAATTTAGGTATTTTTCTGCCCAGCTTGACAGCGTTAATGATAACCCTGCAGTTCAAGCAGCTGAGTATATTTTGGGCAAGTATTCGACATGAGTGGCCCGTATTGGTAATTGGTTTTGGCATGTTACTAATTGCTGAATTATTACCCCGTTTTGGACTCGCTTACCTTCCAGATCGAGCTTGGCTGTTTATTGTACTGATGTTGTCTCTATTGATTCCTTATGCGATCAACTTGTTGATAGGTAAATATAGTTGGGCGTCGAAAATGATTGCATTGATTATGTTTGGATCGATCGCCATGGGTTCGTATGTGACATATGCAAAGCAGGGCTGGATGACGAATGCTGAATCCGCGGCAATTCCATTTATCCAGACACAAACCGACAAATCAGCTATTTTTTTTGGTCAAGGAGGTAGTCGACCGGCAATCCGCTATTTTGCTGAACGAACACTTGTGACCCCTCCGGAAGAGATTTTTCTTAGTCATGACAAGGATGTGGTCAAGAAGTATTTAGACGATCAGATTACGAACCGCCAATTAGCGTTTGAGCAGATACGCGCCAGGCGATTGGCACTAGCAGATTCTCTTGCTCAACTGAGCTTAGACGTTAAGGGACTTCGAAATAAGTCCGATACCATTGCCTTTAAGGAAAAAGCTGATCAATTGATTGAGCAAATGGCAAATGGTCAGTACGATGAGAGTACTTCAGTTGAGAGCAATATAGTAGACAATTTACCTATCTACATCTTGTACGATCGTACAAAATTCAACTCTCTGTATGGTCAGCGTGTGTGGTGGCGATCAAGTAATTTTTATGGTGCGGATACTGATAAATTTACCTACAGCTATCCACTTATCTACAATGAACGAGGCGTCATGATTTGGAAGGTAAGATAATGTGTGGCATCGCAGGTAAATATCTTCTTAGTAATAGCATGGTCAATGAACACGATCTTGTTCGCATGGGTGATGCGATTAAGCATCGTGGTCCTGATGACGCCGGAACATATTTGTCGCCAGATCGTCATTGTGGTTTAAGTTTCAGGCGTTTGGCAATTCTTGATCTGACTGACAATGGCCATCAGCCAATGCGATATCAGGATCGGTATCAGATCGTCTTTAACGGTGAGATTTACAACTTTGAAGCTGAGCGGGCAATTCTTGAGAATGATGGGTATCGATTTTTGTCTGGCACGGATACGGAAGTTATCTTAGCGCTATATGATAAGTACAAAGAACAATGTCTTGAACATTTGCGCGGCATGTTTTCTTTTGCCATTTATGATGAGCAGGATCGAACATTATTTTGTGCCCGTGACCGCGTGGGCAAGAAGCCGTTTAAATATTATTTTGACGGCCAAGTCTTTTTGTTTGCCTCTGAATTGAAGGCAATCTTAACCCAGGCTGAATACCACAAAGAACCTGACTACGAGGCAATTCATCACTACTTAACGTATCAGTATGTACCAGCGCCACGAACGGGCTTTGCCGGTATTCAAAAATTAGAACCCGGTCACTACCTTAAGCTTGATTGTGCATCGGGTCGACTGACAAAGAAGCGCTACTGGCGGCTGGATTACTCTCAGCAACTGACACTCGACGAGACAGAGTGGAAGCAGCGAATTATGGTAAAACTAGACGAAGCTGTGCGACTGAGAATGGTAGCTGACGTACCATTGGGCGCTTTTCTGTCGGGTGGAATTGATTCTAGTGCAATCGTGGCGCTGATGAGTCAGCACTCAAATAATCCCGTCAAGACTTTTTCGATCGGCTTTAAAGAACAAAAATTTAGCGAGCTCAAATATGCCCAGTTGATTGCTGATCGCTTTCAAACCGATCATACAGAGTTTATCGTTAAGCCAGATGCTATCGAGACGCTACCACTGCTAGTACGGCACTACGAAGAACCATATGCCGACTCAAGTGCCTTGCCGACATATTATGTCAGCAAATTGACGCGTGAACATGTGACCGTCGCTTTGAACGGCGATGGCGGGGACGAAAATTTTGGTGGTTATTCGCGGTATTCAGTTCAAAAATTTGCCTTAGCCTACGACCGCTTTCATATGCTTCATAGCGCCATCGCCAAGCCGGCCGCTAGTGCGCTTTATCGGTTAATAAAGACGACGTTT
>JAUSMW010000015.1 GCA_030645815.1 Candidatus Saccharimonadota bacterium | reverse complement strand
GTTGATCGAGCGGATTGTTACGCACCAGGGGCTGCTGTCGCCGAAGGATGTCGAGCTGGCCATCAAGACCATGCTTGAGCAAATGTCGCAGGCGCTATCAACCGGTGATCGTATCGAGATCCGCGGCTTTGGTAGCTTTTCACTGCATTTCCGTGCGCCGCGGGTCGGGCGTAATCCGAAGACCGGTGATTCTGTTAGCTTGGACGGTAAGTTCGTGCCGCATTTCAAGCCAGGGAAGGAGTTGCGGGATCGGGTGAATGAGGACGAGTAAATGAGAGTGGATTCTGTCGAGAAAGACAGTTTTGTTTTTCTGTCGGGCTGTCAAGACTTGTAATAGTTCACACATCTGAGAGAATGTTGCGCTGAGTTTCATGGTTTGTTCAGCGGTGCGGATTTCTCTTGCTTGGAGAGTCTCAAGGAGGGCCTACTATCTAGGTCTAGGTCTAGGTCTAGGTCTAGGATCAAGGGATTGCGAGTGGATTTTTACCCCCCACTCTCCATACACACACACACACGTCCTGCTCCATCTCTACCGCTGGCTGCCGATTTTATTTTTTGTTAATTCGGAGTTTCAGTGAGTCAACTCACCCCTGTAAATAACTATAAACCCTCGGACGAGATTGATTTAGTCGAGTTGTTTGAAGGTCTGTGGAAGCAAAAGCTGCTAATTACTCTGTTTGCCTGTGCAGTCACGGTGGGCGCAGCGTCCTATGCCTTTCTGGCCACTCCGCGATATGAGGTGCAGAGTCTGCTTCGTCTAACCTCCATCAAGGATCTGGATGAACTCAATAGCACTGGTGTGTATAAGTTGGAGCCTAGCGAGGCGCTTAAGCAAGTCGGTGCATCGCTGGACTCTTATGCGACCCGCATAAATTTCTTTACCGAAAACCCCCAACTCCTCGAGCCGCTACATAAGCTTAATCGTAGCCTTCAGCAAGATGTTGATGTGCTTAATGAAGATGGCGGTTTCAAAATACTTCAGCCGGACCCGAAAAAAACGGACAATTTGGCTGGTTTTGTAGGTGTTCGGCTAACGTATCCATCCAGTGTGGATGGTGTGAAAATTCTCAATGGTTTTGTCAAGAGTGCCGTTGAGCAAGAGCGAGCGCGTATTGCTGCTGACCTTGACGGAGTGGTGAGCAGTCGCCTGCGTGGGCTTGAGCGGCAGATCAATACTGCGCGTGCCGGTTATGAAGCGGAGAAACTATCCGAGATTGCCCAGCTGAGCGAGGCAGATACCCTAAAGCGCGCGCAGCTTCAAGATGAACTCAGAGCGCTGCGTCAGGAGCTGAAGACTCTACGAATGCAGCGCATCACGCAGCTTGAGGAGGCTGCTCAGATTGCCAAGACTTTAGGCATTATCAAACCGTCCACTCCAGGCTCGCTGGGCGAAGAGGCGCGCGATAACGCAGTCAATGGCAATGTCATTCGTACGGAAGTTTCCAATCAGCAGTTCCCGCTCTATTTTATGGGTGTCGAGGCGTTGGAGGCTGAGCGCGCTGCTTTGTTGCAGCGTCGCTCAGATGATTTCACCCAACCTAGGGTTGCTAAAATTCAGAAAGAGCTGCAGTTGTTAGAAAATAATCGAAAAATTGAAGTGCTCAAAAAACGCGAAAATCAAGACCTGTTTCTCTCGAACCTGGCCAAACTGCACCAAGAGGGGGCTCGCTTAAAGAGTATTAATTTGGATCTTTCTAAACTTCAATTGGTGCGAATTGATCAACAAGCGGAGCCGCCGAGTAAGCCGATAGCACCGAATAAATCTTTGATCATTGGAGTCGGTATTGTTCTCGGTGGGTTGCTAGGTGTAATTGTTGCTCTAATTCGCAATGTACTAATAAATCGAAAGGCTCGGATTGACGTAGTTTGATTGCAGTTTTTCATGAGTGTTGCTGCTATTTGATTTAATGTTAGATAAAACTTGGCTTGTTCTAAATTTTTTCTCCGCTGGTCCAGTAAAATTTTAAGAGAGATATTATGTTTAACAAAATTGCTTTAAGTGCGCTTTGCTTGGCGTTAATTGCGGGTTGTGATGACTCGAGCAAATCTTATGAAGAACGAGCAAAAACGAGCGAGGTGCAAGCCCCGGCGGAACAGAATGAAAATAAAACTGCGCTGTATCTTCCGGGTGGTGCAGGTGTCGATTTCGGCAGGCAGCCAGTAAGTGATGAAGAGATTATATTCAATAAGCGTAATGTGAAAAAACTCGTATATGAGTTTAGTGAAAATTACGATGTGATAGATAAGATACTATCATCTACCCTTAAAGCTGAAAAATATTATCGCCATGAAAATATTAGCGAAGGTTCTGAGCCTGTGCTGGCAGTTTCATTCCAGAAGGCAGGGAGTGAAGCTGTGTTCGTACGATATTTTGTACAAACTAAAGATGGAGTTGATAAAAAAACTACTCTTATTTTGACGTGGCCGATTTGAGCTTATTGTAAATAATTGCTGTTATGCTTGGGTTGTTAATGAGTGAAGCAGTAATGTTGTTAGGTGTTGCTACTGATGTGGTTGTATGCATTTAACGCATAGCTGCAGTAGTTTCCTTTAGTATTCACTTGTGCAGCGTCCTCCATTGTAGATGATTGCGTGGGGGAGGGGGCTGTACCAGTATATTGACACTTTCGTTGGTGTCGAGCTGTCCGAGCGAGTGTGGGGCAGTAAAATAGGCTTTCTTTGCCTTAAAAGTGCGAGGTGTTATGGTTGTGCGGTATTTCTATCACCGTGCTGTAATAAGTTTTTATCTGTTTTTTAATTGTGTAGTGTTAGCGCCAATATCCGTAAGTAACGGACTTTTCGCCTCAGGCGATACGCTATGCTAAGAGTACAGCTCTAGAAGTGTCAGGGGCAAGCCATATCTAGGAAGTTAGTGTTGCAGTTAAAATTAAATGATGGCATATATAGATGATCAAAGAAGCGGTCTCAGCAAGAAAAGCTCTTAACGCTGTATCACTGTTATGGCTTGGCTCGCTTATTGGTGCGGGGTTAGCATTTATTACTCAAGTTGTGTTGGCCCGTGAACTGACCCCAGATGGTTACGGAGTGTTTGCTGCTGCACTAGCTACAGTCACTCTCCTCGCCCCGTTGGCGGGCTTTGGGGTGCAAGGATTTTGGCTCAAGGTATTCGGTGCTGAAGGCTGGCGTGCGACTCGTTGGTTGCCAGGGTCGTTTCGTTTTGTCGCGCTAAGTACCAGTGGCACCTTAATTTTGCTTGCCGTATGGGCCGCATTGGGGCCGCACGATACATTAACCGCCGAGTTACTGTTCTGGTTGCTACCGGTAATTGCTGCATACATGTTCATGGAGTTAGTGAGTGGACGGTTGCTACTAGAGGAGCGTTTTGCATCGCTGGCATTCTGGCAAATGTTTCCCCACGTGGCGCGCTTGGTGCTGGTGCTATCACTGTTGCTGATTCTGGTAAATAGACCAAACCTGAGTTTGATTGCCACCATCTATGGATTGGTGGCGTTGTCAGTAATAGTTGCAGGCTGTATATACTTGCGGTCTATGCTGGGTGGCGGGTTTAGGCTCAAAGGTCATGTCGGTTCAGTTGACTCAGAAAGACGTGAGTTGAGAGCTGAAGTTTCTGCCATATCTATGTTGGATGTCGCCAGTAAAACGTGGCCATTCGGTTTGGCTACAGTATTCCATCTTGTTTATTTTCAAAGTGATATTGTTTTACTTAAGTACCTAGCAGGAAATGCGGATGCAGGGGTTTATAATGTTGCGTTTACAGTTATGGCTGCTGTGTATTTACTCCCGAGCGTAATCTATCAAAAAGTATTATTGCCTAAAATACATCGATGGGCCAACCATGATCGTGAGCGGTTTTATCGAGTGTATCGTCAAGGTAATATTGCAATGTTAGTGCTGGGAGGGGGGGCGATGGTGGCAATTTGGGGGTCGGCATTTTGGGCGATTCCACTTTTGTTTGGTGAACAATATGTAGAGGCTGTTGCTTTATTAAATATCCTGGCTGTTTCTGCTCCAATTGTATTCGTGGCAAGTAGCGTGGGGGCGGTTTTAGTCACTCAAGAGCATATGGTCAAAAAAGTTAAGATAATGGGAGGGGTGGCTGTTCTTAATGTGCTCTTGAACATAGTGCTCATACCTAAGTATGGCGCTGTTGGTGCTGCTGTCACAACAGTGTTTAGTAATTTAGTTTTGCTTGTAGTTTATTATATGTCAGCACAGAGATCAGTTTTTGGCTTTAGATACTAAATGTCTCAGTTTAAAAGACACTGAATTCAGTATTTCCGGCTTCACAAATTTAGGGTGGTAATGTGTGTAAATCAAATCTCAATAATAAACTTGATTCATTTAGAGAGTATTTAGATAAGCATGGTGTTTGGTATAGACAGGATTATATAATAAAGTATGACACATATTTTAAGATGGGGGGGCGTGTAAAAATATTTGCTAATCCGCAAAATATGAGTGATTTTAA
>JAUSMW010000007.1 GCA_030645815.1 Candidatus Saccharimonadota bacterium | reverse complement strand
AATAAAGAATTTAATGTGCTTGTGAAACTAATAGAAGCTTTATCATTAAATAAAGCATCAGTAGAATTATAGCCTGGAGGAACAACACCATTACTCTCTAAAACAGAACCTGATATTGAATCAGTCCATCGTGCTAAAGCTAATGAATATCCAGTATTTGCTTCCCATTGATATTTAATAACAGCAGGCATAGAAAACGTAGGTGCAATATTCTGCAAATCTGCATAGGTAGCTAATGCTGTGTATGCTAGAGCAATACTTGTAGTAACAGTTAAATCAGTTGGAACTGTTCTTAAAGATTGCCATAAACTAATAGCAACAGCTTGACTAGAATTAACTTCACCTTCAAAAGACCAAATTTCTAAAACAAAATTCTTCTTTATCAGATGTTTATCATACAGATCTACATTACCTAAAATAAAGCTGTCATCATCCCATAGCTTATATCTATATACAACCCCACCCACACGATAACGAATGCACAAACCATAATTTACGCCAGAAGGTTTAGCAGGTCTGTTCAATAAATAAAAATTAGCAGATGCGCTAAAGTTATATTGAGCAACAATCTCGCTAGCTCCCTTCCAAGTTGGATTAACAGTAGTAAACGCCGGTAGATTTACATATTGTGAACGCAATCCTGGAACCGAAACAGGAACTTTAGTAAACCAATCTGTTATGGTTTGAACACTCATGTTACTTCACCATTTGCAGAATTCCACCGATGGCCTTCAAGGCTTCCACTACGTTCGTGGCTCCTTGCTGTCCAACGGCGTCCGTGCCGAACGACTGGGTTTTATCAGTCTGGATGGCCTTGATTTTCGCGATGCTCTGGGCTGACGAGCAGAACGCAGTTGCCTTAATGTGCGAAGTAATCGTTCGTTCTGGACTTTCATCAGTTTGTGTAACATTAAAGGTTGAGCAGCTGGTTAGAGATATGATAGCAATAAGTGATAGGAGTTTTTTCATGGCTTGATTTCAGGTTTAATTTGTTCAGGATTGTAAGATTTATTTATCTGACCATCGTCCCACAAATCGCCTAGCATCATTATCACATCTTTCAATGTAGATGCTAGCAATACAGCTAAAGCACCAATCCATTGCCACTTAGTAGGAATCATTTCAACATGACCAGCAAGTGCTGTCAAGATTCCTACAATCTTAGTTAGTGTGGTTAGGATTTTTATGTTTCGTTCATTCATACGTTTGGTTCTTTCGGTTGACTGTCAGTTTTCGCAACAAATTGTGTATCAGTAGCCATTGGCACCACCCCAATCTTCTCTGGTGGATGTTTCTTAATATAAGCTATTACCTGTGCCGCCACGCTGGTGAGGATTACCAGCGATATTTGCCCACTTGTTGAATTTGGGTAAATCACCCCGGTCATAACGGCTTGGCATAATCCCATTAAAATAGCGATCCTCAGGCCAAACTTCCACTTGGCCATCTCTATAAACGGATTGAGGTTAATACGTTTCATACTATTTCAAGTGTTTCTGATTAGACATTGCTCGCTTACTATATGCTATTCTGTAAGCATTACACTCTTTATCCAGAATACTTTGCTTTCTTATAAGTCTTCGCAACCACCGATCAAGCTCATATTTTGTTTGAGTTGATTTCATTTACACTTGTGCTTTCCGCAATCTACGTTTACTTCCGGGCAGGATTCTTCAATGCGCTTTACTCGATCTTCTATTTCCACCAGCTTTTTATTCTGCTTGATCAAACAGGTTCTGGCTTCCTCTGAATCCTTGTGCAATTCCTTGAGTGAAGTGTTAACCTTATCCACTGCACCACGAACCTTCCAAAGCAGCCATCCAACGAAAGATGTGCAGGCTACAACAACGCCAAGATTCGTCGGGGTTTGCTCTGTAAACATTTGATTCACAGCCAACAAATTTAAGACAGCAAGAGTCCCTACCGGAACGCTCGCAGACACCATAATTATCCCTGGAAGTGTTATCATTGGATGCATGTTTTCCCAGCCCGTGCTCTCCCGCAACAGAGAGTCTATGGCTGTTTAGTATTTATCGCATTGCCTGGACTGCTATTTCGTCGGCTTTATTTCAATCGGCTTCGTCATCACCTTCAAACCCTTGCTCGTCAATTCATCCCAAGGAAGAGTCTTCTGAGTCATCATATCGTATCGCTTGTAAGTGGAACCAGCTATCGTGTTGGTGAAACTTTGCAGCTTGAGTTGGTTCTCCACGGAGGTTGCTTGAATCGCACACCAGTAGTAAGTCGCTGCTTTGGTGTCCACGCCATCGGCATTCAGCCCAATAGAGAAGTTGTCACCAGTGCCACCAAACAGTGTCAGCATGAGCGCATTGGCTGCTATCAGTTGCGCCGCTGGAATAATAAGGATCGCGTGCATTACGGTGTGATTCCCCATTTGGTTTTCAAATAGGCTTCTACCCGCGGACGCTTGTCGGTGGAAAGTGCGCCGTCGAAGACTAGTGCCTCTGCAAAATCGAATGGTGCAAAATAAGTGGTCCCCCACGTTTCAACGGCAATGCGGAATATAAGTGAACCAGCAATGGCCGTCTCGGTGGAAGACGTGGTTTGTCCGTTGCCACCATTGAGGAAATATTGGTTATTCCCAGACCCGGAAGGAGCAATCAGCGAGTGAACATTGAAGGCGTCGTTTCGTGTTTGTAAAAGCGCTGTTGCACCGGTGACTGGCGTAGAAAACGCGAACGTGATCGAATCATCCCAAACAAATTGAAACAGCCTACTCGCTACTGCCGACTGGCCTTCTAGTCCAGCCGCTAGAGCAAATGTGATGTTGTTATAAATGTTGGTGTGAGATCCATTCCTCTTGCACACCACAAATATGCTATATGTTGAAATATTCGGAAAAGACCCCTGCATCCAATCATCAATCCCATCACACCTCGCCACCGGCAAACCATTTTGGACCCCAGTTTTGAAAGTGGGTTTCGCTGACGCCGTTCCTTGTGTCGCGTGATTGGTGTTGCCACTCCAATCGGTTAGTTGTCCGATGGCGGCATCGTTGGTATAGGATTCTTGCGATGTATCAAGCCACAACTTAACATCGGGATCACTTACAGGTGTATAAGCAGACGACCCACTAAACAACATCGGCGGCGCACTAACACTATTCGTGACGGGATTACTAAAGCAGAATCCCAGCACCAGCATCAAACATGAGATGTAGCGTAAAGCTCTCATTCTACGTGCGCTGTAGCCGGGTTGTAGGTTCTGCCAAGACCGCCGTTATAGAGAAAATTCACGTCCTCCTGTGTCAAGGCGCATTTCCACACGGCAGTTTCATCCATTGCGCCATCAAGGTAAGAAGGCGCGCCGCTATCCGCGCTGCCTAAAGAGAACACCGATACTGCACCATAGCTGTTAGTGACCGATCCGATGGAATGAAACGGAGAGTTGTTTACTGAAATTGAAATGGTCTGCGCCGGCATGTTGTAAACACCCGCAACGAAGGTCCACACATTGGTCTGGACCGTGTTTGTGCTAACAATTATATTGCTGGAAATGTCAGATGTCCAAACGGTGAAAGCCACAGAGTTGGTTCCCCCATACAGGGTAACATCATATTCTGAATCGCCGGGCTGTTGGACCTTATTCAATAGATTGTAGTCAATATTCGCCGTCTGCACTTTCAACCAAAAGGCAAAGGACCAACTCGTGTTGGTCATGGTCAGATTGGCTGTGGAAGCGCACGACAAACGTTCCGCGTCTGCTGCCACAAAATTGGCCGCGTTACTAATCACTCCAGCCTGCGAAGCAATATCAACCAAGCCGGGCGTAACCTCCAACGTGTTGCCACCCCTAGAATCAGTCCGAGCTCCAGTTGTCTCATTTAACTTCCACCAGGAGATGGGTGACTGCACGCAACCCTCATCGTTAGTCAGGAAAAATAGAAACGGCGGCGCAAAAGCTGAATAAGTCAGCAGTGCGATGATTGCGAGAGGCAGCATATAACACAGTCGCTTCACGGCTGGAAGTTTTGATTCACAAAGGCACTGACATTTGTTCCGCGATAGTTCGACTTGAGTCCGATATTATCCATCTTGTTCGCATTCGTGGTAATTGTTGGTGCTGTTCCAGCTGCAAAAGCTATATAGTTAGTGTTGAACGTTACTGCAAAACCACCCGTGCCGTTTTGTTCGATGTCCAACCAAGCTGTCCAAAGCTTACTAGGGATATTAGTAACGGAAATGTATGTAGTATTAGTTACTAACAAGTGAAACCCATTATAGTTAGTGCAGTTGATAACTACATTAGTAGCATCAGAGTAAGTTAGTTCTGGTGCCCATTCAGAAAAGAACACACCATTTGTCAGCGCGTTGGTCACGTATCCACTATTGGCCGTAGCATTGCCTGTTACCGCCAGCGCGCCCGGAATTGATACCGTTTCAGTAGCAGTGCCGAGCCGAATTTGATTAGCTGCTGTAGTTGTTGCAGATTGCCCTATGGCGGTAGAGTTGGAATGACCCGCAAGTGAAGAGGCTCCGAAAGCGGAAGCTTGATACTGTGTAGCTCCTGCGGTTGACCCAATAGATAAGGCCCCAGCTCCACTAGCAGTAGCGACAGGCCCAACCGACACCGAAAAACTTCCACTTGCGCTTACTCCGTCGCCAATGGCAATTGAATATTCTCCACCACTCCCACGCGAAACAAGATTAGTAGTCAACGCTTCGCTCTTGAAATTCACGTTTGTCCCGCCCATAAGTGTAAACTGGCCGGTGTTGAACGTATTAGTTAATCCGCCACTTGTAGAACTAACCGTCACTACGCCACTATTTGTTACAATTGTAATTCCTGAACCAGCGGCTACACCTACAACGCCACCTGAACGTCTAATATCTAAGTTTTGTGCTTGTATTAACAAACACGTGCCAGCTAATACTATCAGCAAAGCCAAACGTCTAAGAGTTACAATATTCATTGTGCAAGTCTTTCAGGTGTATATCCAATTATAGTAGCAATGCGTAAAGCACCACCAATTGCCATAACACTTATACGACCTTTAAATTTACTCAAATCTACACCAGAACCTAAACCGTCATCAGTAGCAACACAAGCTGCTAAAATACCATGAAAACTTTCAGCAGCTGCATCAGTATCAATAGCATATTTAACAGGAAAAGCACAACAATTCTGAAGATAGCGAAAACCAACATTATCTTCAGAATCAAAAGCATCAATAGCAACACCATCATTAGCAGCAACTATACGTGGAGTATCGACAGCCAAATCTCTAGCATCAATAGCCCCTTTTAGAAAGTGTCCTAAAGTTCTGCGACTAGGAATAACAGCTTGTGGAGAGTCTTGAGCCATAAAAGTATTATTTAAAGTTAAAAAGAAAGGCGGTTTAAGGATAACCGCCAACCTCGCACTTTAATGTATTAAAGTGAATTCACGTATCTGATAGTAATGTCAGCGGGCAGATCATTCGTAGAAGTGACACCACGAATTACTATTTGTCCGGGCGCAGGAGTCCAAGTAACAGTAGCATTCGCTCCAGCAGCTATCGTAGTGATAGTAGGATAGCTATTGGTAGAAGCAGCAACTGTATTTACAACTGTGTAAACGCCAGCGTTAGTAGTATTGTTTGTAACACCTGTGAACGTAACAAACGAACTTACAATATTGGTAGCATACGTAATAGTATTCGTATATGAACCAATAGTATAAGTAAGATTTGTAGTTCCAGAATCTACAAACCTAACTGTTGCTGTATTAGTTGCTGAAGCTGTAACTGTGATAGAGAGAATCCTAGCTGAATTAGCTACAATGCTATTCGTAGAAGCTCCCGTTGGACTTACTGTAGTAGTGATTTGAGCATTAGCATTAAACGCCAAAGCCAAAATCAAACTAGTGATCATAATAAGTTGTTTCTTCATATTAGTTATTTCCTTATTGTTTGTGTGTTAATAATGTTAATTAGGAAACGTTCGCACCAACACGTTGACGCAAAAACAACGCAGGAACAACATTCCTGCGACGAACCGCAAGTGCGCCAAATACAACTTGGCTAATCAATTGCGCGAATTCACCATACTTATTTGTGTCATAAGTAACTGCACCCTCTGCGTCAAGGCAAGGAACTTGAACATCTCTTGTAAGACTAACCTTACCATTCCAATCCATAGCCTTGAAAGCATCCAAATCCATACTACCTTTAGAGAAGGGTTCAGGCGGAGGACCAACTTCTAGCGTTCTATAGCCTCCACCACCCATAGCAAAAGCTAGCTCAAATGGTGCAGCAGTATAAGCAGGATTAGGTTTAGTCTCACCATAATCAAATGCAGCAGGAGCTTCTTCGATAATTTCAGGAGCAGGAGAAGTTCCGTCAGCAGCAAAACGATAAGGATAACGTTCTAGTTTAGTCGTCCATTTACCCCAAAGACTACCACGAAATTGTTCCGTGACAATATTGAGATCAACAGAGCGATTGTCCAACAAATAAGGATCGAATGGAAAGTTATTCCAAGGTTCACTTCCCATAACCATACAAAACTTACCTTGCAATCCTTGATTAACTTCCATCTTAGCAGAACCTTCGTAATAATCACAACCTAGATCATTCTCCATCACAGTTCCAAGTTTGTTAATATTACGCAAATCAAGCGTCCCGTCGCAATCGGCAATAAGAGCTTGGATGAAGGCTTGAGTCTTATTAGTCTGCATTGAACCATCATTAGGAATATGAGGAGCAGCCGTCAATTCCTGATTCTTACCACAAACCCAAACATAAGGAGAACACTCCCACATATAAGAACGAATGAAAATATCTCGCGCAACAGAAATAAGTTCAACAATCTGCTTGTTAGTCGGGTTAATATGATCTCGAATAAAGTCTTGGAAACTAGCAACAAAATTGAACAGTTGAGATTCAAAACGGTGCTTACGAATCTTAGACTGACTTGAAGCTTCTCGAACCTCAATAACATCTTTAGCTGACAAAGTTGTTATGAGATTAGGATAGAAGGAAGAACGCAAAACTGTAGCAGGCACAATATGAATTGCATGCATTGTTGGACCCATATTCTGAGTCCATTTTTCCTTTTCAAGCAAGGAAGCATAAGTCGAAAAACGCTTAAACATTCCCACTTGAATTTTAGCAAGATATGGATCGTATTTTTGAAAACGATTAACATCTTCCTGTGTCCACAGATTAGTGCAGGCTGGTAGATCTATTGCATTAGGCATAACACGAAATAATTGTTAGTTGTTAAAACTGACTATTCGTGCTGCCCTGCACAAAAGAAGCATTGCCTTACTCAAGGGCGTAGAAGTCTGACGATAACGATAAAGCATAAAGTGTGCCAAGTGATTGTTAATATTAAATAGAAGGTTGTCCAGCTAGTCTATCAAACTCAGCAAAGTCAACTATGTTTGAACCTTTATCTATCTTCTTACCTTTATTATCTAGTTCTTCTGCTGTAGGCTGAGTTTCTTTCTTAACAACAGAACCATTACTTTTAAGTTGTTTATTCAACTTATTGTTAATTTCTATTTGTTCCATTAGATAAGAATACATCTTAGCTGTAAGACTGGTAAGAGGATTTTGATCTAGTCCTTTGGCTTTAAGTAAACTGTGCATTCCAGCATAATATTTATTAGCTTGAGCTACCTTCTCATCTTTAAGATGCGGAAAAAAGATTTCTTCACGCTGCTTGATAAACTGTTTTAAAGATTCATGGCCGTTTTTAAATTCACTATAAACACCTTGCATCTGCTGTGCATATTGAGCTTGTAAGGTTTTAGCATTCTCATGATATTGTGCTACAGTGTATTTAGCTTCTACACTTGGTTCCATCTTCTTAGCTATAATCTTACCTTGAGCGTCTACTTCAAGATCAATCCACTCTTTACCTTGTTCAATAGCTATAAGTTGTTTACGCCAATGATCTGCTTCAGCTACTACAGTATTGTAATTACCTGAAGCTTCAGCAAACTTTGGATGCAATCTAAAAGCATCTGGATTCTCGTAATATGATTGAGGCAATGTAACTTGACCTTTACGCGCTTCAGTTAATTGAGTATTAGCTTCTGTGTATTTAGTCTTAGTTTCTGTAAGTTCTTTAATACGCTCAACTACAAAGTCAAAAGCTTCATTCGACATTTGTTGAAGTGTTGGCTGCAATTCAACTTTAACTCCAAGCTGATCTAAAACTTGTTTGCGCGAAGCTGTTTGTGTAACTTTCTTATCTTCAGGCTGTTGTGCAGTCTTCTTAGATTCTAGTTGTTTTTCGGCATCTTTCTTCTGCGTTGGCAACTCACCAGATATCTCATCAAGCTCAGCGAAATCAACTAGATTCTTAGTATCTACAATAAGCTTGTCAGGTTTAGCATCTAGTTTAACTTCAGTCTCTGCAACTTTAACTTCTGTTACGGTAGCAGCAGCTTCACCAGACGAAGCCAAATCAGAAGCCGCAACACTAGGACTAAGGACATCTACGTTTTCATTTTCAGCACCCATGTTTATATTCTCCAGTTTTAATTAAGGTTATTACTTTATCTATCACACCTGCTTCAAAGCAAGCATCAAG
>JAUSMW010000001.1 GCA_030645815.1 Candidatus Saccharimonadota bacterium | reverse complement strand
GGGGTGTTTACCTGCTTATCTTGTGTTGCACGAGTCTTAAGTTTATTGCACGCGACGACTAGACCTTCCAAGATATCTAATCCGTATGGTGCGTATGCGAAATCTCCATGATTATCTATGTAAGCGCGAGCGCAATGGGTGTCGAAGATGGATATGTCTGATAGTGGCTCTGGAGCGGGAGTGCCGTATCGCCAGGGGAGGTCTGCTGCGACACCATCAATTACAGTTTCAAAGACTGCTTCTGGTACACCTACATTTTTTGGATCAAGGTGTGCGTTAGGAAGAATAGGCTCACGCCTGTCTCTTGCACGGCAAGCATGTTTAAATACTCTGGAGTAACCTGATTTCCCTGCGCCGTTTTCACCATAAATTACAGTCAAACCATGTAGGGCAATAGGAATACTGCTACCGTTCACTAGAGCGTTGACGTGGGCCAAATCTTTAACTTTCGACAATTGAACGATTCGAGCACTATCAGTATGTGGAGCTATCTGGGTGTCCTGAAGCTGCGTCGGTGTGCGGCCACTAGGGTCTGGAATACCTGCTTCCAATTTGAGAAGTGCATAGAGATCTTCCAAATCGGCGGCACCGAGTGTTCGGTCTTCGTATAGTCGTACAATGGCATCTTGCTGCCAGGCTGGAAGCGTTTTAGACCATGTATGAATTTCCTGAAGAATCGTCACCTGTTAGCTCCATAAATTTTCTGTGGTGTGATTTCTATATCGACGATTAAAAAATCACCGTCATAGCCGGATAGAGAGTGAAGAATCAACTTCACCTTTTTTTAGTCGTGGCGTCAATTACAGCGTGTTACACGATGAAGCTGACTAAATTGCTAAATGTGGATTAGGTAATGACTACGTCCCATCATGCGATGTAAAAACTTTTCACTATTAGCTATAAAGCAAACTCTTTGTGCTAAAGCCCAGAACGACTAGCCTGATAAGGATTGGAAAAAATAGAAGAATTAATGCCTATATTTACGAAAACATTAGTATTTACAGCGATGAGCTGCAATTAAGGTATCTGCACTCAAAATATAATACGGAGTTAATATGAGTATTGCGGGAATTCGCTCTAATCGTGGTGATGGATATCAAACATTAGTAGCCATGGATTGGGCTATCACTGTGATAGCCAATCCAGATTTTGAATGGATTGAAATTGATTCAATAATCTACCCGGTAGATGATGTAGTAATCGGAAGAAGCGATGGCTCTTTAATCTGCTGTCAATGTAAAAAAAATCAAACTGACTTCAAAGCCTGGACAATATCCGATCTTGCTGATGAGTTACATAAAGCAGTTGAATTAATTAAAAACAATAGTCTAGCAGATATTCGATTCTATTCTCGTAGTCCCTTCGGAGTGCTTCATAAACTGCAAGAATTTTCTGAGACCCAAGGAACCGAACTTGAATATAGATCAAATTTAACCAAAGAACATGCAGGGGTGGATGCCGAGTTGGCGGAACTGCTCAGTAAAATCAGTTCGCTATCAACTTTTGATTTTCTAAAAAAAGCAACATTCCAAATCAGTGATGATTTTGACCGGATGGAGATGCTACTACATGAACGCCTAAATGGGCTCGCAGCGCATGCAAAAAACGCATTCGCAATCCTATATCGTAGACTCGATGCATTGGGATCCAGGATGAAAACATCTGATGGAAAAAGTGCGTCTCACCAGCATCGCTTGTCAAAAAATGATTTGAAGTTATTATTAAACCAAGCTGGGGCAATGCTTTCTCCTTCAATGGATGTTGGTGATGCCCGTGAAAGCCTCTCTAAAACATCTGTAATTGGTCGGGTATGGAGAAGAGATATTGCCGGTGAAAGGATTCAGCACCCTGTAGAGGAAAAGTTACTTGCTGCGATAGATAATAAAGAAAAATCTATATTGCTTACAGGATTGCCAGGTTCTGGTAAAACTTGTGTGTTGCTGGCCGTACAGGATGCATTAGAGACTCAAGCTAAATATCAAAGTGGAGTTGTTCCGCTTTTTATCCAATCCCGTGAGTTTGCTGATTTAAGTACATCACATGAGCGTGAAGAGCTCGGTCTGTCAGAAAATTGGGTCGAAAAAGCTGCTCGGTTATCCGAAAAAAATCATGTGGTAATAATAATTGATTCTCTTGACGTGTTGTCGATTGCACGAGAGCACACAGCATTATCTTATTTTTTAAGCCAAATAGACCAGCTGCTTCTCATACCTAATATTACAGTAGTCACTGCTTGCCGCGACTTTGATCATAAATATGACCGTCGTATTGCAGAGCGCCAATGGGACGCCCAATTGTCATGTGGCCAATTAAATTGGCTCTCGCATGTCGAGCCTATATTGACGCGATTAAGCATATCTACTGGAAATATCGATTCCATTACACGGGAACTCATACTGAATCCTCGTGAGTTAGATTTATTCGTTGAGCTGGCATTAAAGGATGGTAGCTTTAACGTTGTTACTAGTCAGGCACTGGCTCAGAAGTATCTAAATACGATTGTGCGTGATGATAACTTAATGGGAGATGAGGC
>JAUSMW010000266.1 GCA_030645815.1 Candidatus Saccharimonadota bacterium | reverse complement strand
AGGGTTACTAATAACTTCAAATTCACTGGTGTGGTACATCTCTGATGTGTTCCCTCTAAAGTCAACGGCCGTCATACCGAGTTTATAATCGCCATTTTCCAATTCTTCGCTAACGTAGAAATCGAAAGTTCCGCTATAGGTTGTTCCAATGTATTCTTCCTCCCCAGTTGACATATCTTTGAGATAGATATCGAATTTCTGCACGGCCCTATTATCAGTCGCTGATGGAGTTACGGTGTAGTAGTCATCGCTGTATAAGGTGTCTCCACCAATCAGACCAGAAATAGTTAGGCCGATGCCTTCCGGAGGATCGTTGTCGGAATATACGAAAGTATGCACAGCAAATGGTGTTGACGTACTCGTCGTATTTCCATCTGTAGTGAACGAACGACGCAATGGCGCGATTGCACTACTAATGTCTACATGGGCTACGTCACTACCTCGAATACTGTTTATGACATACGTGTAATCGAGAACACTGACAAGCGAATTACTAAATGCTTGTGTAGCCAAGAAGGTTGCGAGCAAATAGTCGTACACAGTACTGAAAACATTTCTGAGCGTAACTGGTTGTTGGTGAGTAATGTTATCTGTAAGATACGGCACGCGTACTGTCTTAACGGTATCGTAGTATAAAGTTCCACTTGCTGTAGAGCCGAATCCAACTTCATATATTTGTCCTTGCGTAAGACCGGTTAAAGTTACATCCGTCACTCCTGCGGAAGCTGTGGAGCTACTTACAAATGACCACGGAGCTGTACCCGATGCTCGATATGCCAGAGCCCATCCGTCTCGACGGGGATCGTCTAGGAATTCAGCAAATACTTTCATGCCGGTAGTACTTGCAGAAGTGTTGATATGTTCCTGTACAGTCCACCATCGTGTAAGAGCTGGTTTCGATGAATCTGAATTTGCGGCAAATGTCTCTGTGTACGAAGACCAGTACTCGTCTGGACGGCCAGGATATAAATCGTCGGTTTCTACAAAAACTCTCACCTCCATTACATCAAGAAACTTTCGTGAGCCACTACTTGAGACAGTTAGGTTGTAGTTTTTTGTCTGTCCAGGTTCAGGCTTGGCT
>JAUSMW010000245.1 GCA_030645815.1 Candidatus Saccharimonadota bacterium | reverse complement strand
CGACATAAAGACTGCACCGAATCATTGTTTCGGGGATATAATGAGAAAGTACCGCAGGCGGTACCATTAAAACTGCACAGAATGCAGTAGCAAGAAAAAGCACAGGTAAAACAGCATTTTCAATCAGAGCGTGCTTTTTTGTGACTTCATAGAGGCCGATGAAGACGGCCGACAGTATTCCCAGATATATCCACATAATTCAGTTTGAGGAGTTTTTTAAAGCGGACTATTTTCACACCTTTGATTTGGGAATAGCTGTTGACTGGCGTGTAATCAAGGCGGGTTTGCTAATGTGATGTTTTGCAATATAATTCGACAAGTTCGGTTGATTAATTTGATTATTAAGCTCATCAATTGCCATTTGTGCGAGTTCAGAATAGTCTGTTGACACAGTGGTCAATGACGGGGAAGATATTTCCGCCATGCGAATGTTGTCAAATGCGGCCACGCTTACTTCGGCGGGAACCTTTACGCCCATATCAAAACAAGCCTTGATAACTCCAATTGCCGTGAGATCATCAAACCCGATAATAGCTGTTGGCTTTTTTGGGGTATTAAGCAGTTTCATTCCGGCGGAATATCCGTTACTTGCCGTTCCATCTACGGGAACTTGAAGTAGATCAACAGGCAGATGTTTTGACTTCACGATTTGCTGATAAACCTCGTATCGTCCAGAGGCCGACTGGTTTGGGGGATTGCAATAACAAAACGCTATTTGTTCATGCCCAAGCTTTAGCAGGTACTCCATTAGTATTGTGGTCCCATATTCGTTATCAATCGTAACGCTTGAGATCACATCCCCCGAAACACGTCTGATTACCGTTACAAGTGGAAGGTGGGTGGCTGCCCAGAACTTGAGTATTGCCGTATCGGTGAGATAGTTATCAGCCAGGATGATTATGATGCCATCTACAGACTGTGCGACTTCGGTGAGCAGGTTAAGCGGGTCTGTTTCTTTCTTGTCGGCGTGGGCACAGCTCATCCAAAGCGCATGGTAGGGTGAGCCGGACAGAATTGTTTCGACTGCGCTGACGCATTCTACGGCAAATGCGTCGGTGATATCATACGCGATAACTGCGATACGCCCATGTCGGCCGGTCTTAAGAGCCTGAGCGGAACGGTTCGGGATATAATTCATACGCTGTGCAATCTGGATTATTTGTTCCCGTTTTTGGGCAGATATACGTATTGGCGCGTCATTTAGCACTCGGGATACGGTGCTATGTGAGACTCCTGCCAGCTTTGCGATATCTGAGATGCTCAAACCCATGACCACTCCTTGTCTTAAAAAACTGAATGCCTTCTATACCATAGAGCAACTATGTTTTCGATAAAATTTTACGCTATATGATATTTATTCATAGAAAACAGGTGTTTTCATTATATTTAATATTATATGAAATAATGACATATTTCAAGAAATAAATTTATGAATATTTGTAACGATAATTCTTTAACTTCCTATATATAAAATAGTTACAAGTAATACATTTTTTACTATTTTTTAGTTGACTTGCTATGACTCTGTGTTAAACTAATATGAAAACACGTGTGTTCAACGTTAAATTGTTCTGATAAGGATGGATAAAATGAGTAAGAAAATCAAAGTGGCGATTGTTGGTGTTGGAAATTGTGCAAACTCACTTGTGAGCGGTATTCAGTGGTACCATAAGTTTTACAAAAATGCTAAGCCGGGCGAGCGGGTACCAGGGCTGGTACACGAAGTCATTGCCGGCTATAAGGTCACGGATATCGAGACAGTGGCGGCATTTGATGTTGATGCTCGCAAGGTCGGCAAGGATTTAGCTGACGCTATCTTTGCTGAGACAAATATGGCCTACAAATATGATGTAGAAATGCCAAAGACGGGTGTAATTGTTCAGATGGGGCCGGTACTTGACGGTGTGCCTGAGCATCTGGCCAATTTCCCGCCGTGTCCGGTGGTGACATCGAAAGCTCCTGAGCTGACGATGGAGCAGACGGTCAAGGTCCTCAAGGATAGCGGTGCAGATATCCTGCTTAACTTCCTGCCGACCGGATCGGCCAAGGCCGCCCGTTTCTATGCTGATGCAGCTATCAAAGGCGCAAAGATCGGTTACTTCAACGGTATGCCCGAACTGATCGTCTGCGATCCCGAGTATCAAAAAGTCGCCTTGGCGAATAATGTTCCCATCGTTGGCGACGACTGCAAGAGTCAGTTTGGTGGAACCGCTATCAACAGAGTTATTGCTCAGTTGATGAAGGATAAAGGCACTGATATCAAGAAAATGTATCAGATCAATTATGCGGGCAATACGGATTTCTGGAATCTCTGTCATCGCGGCGCAAGCAAGCATAAGACAAAGCAGGAAGGCGTTACATCGCTGATCGATTATCAATTCCCGATGGATACGGGTTTTACACATATCAAGTTAATGGGCGACCGCAAGACAATGTATTTGTGGGTTGACGGCGCCAATTTCGGCAATGCTCCGCTCCATCTTGAAGCCAAGCTTGAAGTGGAAGACAGCCCCAATTTTGCCGGTGTTATCGTTGACGTGGTACGCTACATTAAAGTCGCGTTGGATAGAGGTATCGGCGGCGTTCTCGAGTC
>JAUSMW010000238.1 GCA_030645815.1 Candidatus Saccharimonadota bacterium | reverse complement strand
GGTGATTCATCAGCGCGCCGGCAAAGGTTCGCGCATTGTCTGGATGGCAGAAGCAGGCAAGGAGCATGAGTTCATTTTCGTGCTGATGCCGGGTGGTCAATCCCGGCAATTGGCCAGTGATGACTACAGCCACTTCGGCTTTGCCCTGGACAGTCGCGCCGCCGTCGATGCCCTCGCCGCTCGCGCCCAGACTGCTGGTTGCCTGATCTGGCCACCCCGCGATGAGCCATACCCCGTTGGTTATTACTGCGGAATGTAATATCTCAAATAACAGCAAGTAAACTGATCAATAAACAACCAACTCACCCCAATTAGCTGACCAATAAGTCAAGAATATAGCTCTACTTAACTAGCCAACATGTCTACGGGCATTGAGTTTGCTAGTGTTGGTGGTTGAAATGTCAAACCGGCTCGCATTCCACGCCCTTCTTCCTAAAGTGGAATTATCATTCCCATTGGTGTGGATTTTACACACAAGGCCAAATGAGGCCGTTAGAGGCTCTATATGGTCATACCCGCTACCATAGCATACCTAGACCAGCTAACACCTCGCAGGTAGCACTGTAGGAGCTTACAGCCTGCATTGTGCTTAGTTAGATAGGCATAATCTTGCACTGATGTGTAATTGATAGGGTGGACTAATTGATCCGCTCTAGTGCACGACCGACAATATGACCGTTAGTCGGATATAAAAATTGGTGTAACCCGCATGGATACTGGCAATACATTGTATTTAGTGGTTTACAGGGGACTTACCTGAATCAATGCTAAATAGCTGGCATAGATAGTGCTTGACTTTTTCTGAAAACGTGCTATGATAGGAGTGAAGGGGTCGAGAAAGTTTATTCACTCTTCTTCTACCTCCTGCTACATCTCCAACACCCAACACCCAACACCCAACACCCAACACCCAACACCCAACACCCAATTCCCAGATTCAACTGTTAGGGTTTCCTCGGTACTGCAACCGCTCCTTTTCCCTAACTGTTGATAGATAGTTACTTGTACTCCTTCTAGTGACTATCCGGCCCATTTGCTTGAACACTTGGGTTGTATTTTGAAGCTGACGTTCGTTAGCTTCCTCAAAACCTTCTATATGTGTAACAGCCACCTGATGTAGCTCATGAATAGACCCCGGCCCTGTGCTGGGTTCTTTTTGGCTACACATCCTTACCGTTTCAACTAACCACCACCACCTTGGAGGCTAAAGCCCTATGGCTCTAATTAAACCCTGTTTGCAATGTAAGCAACCATTCACACTAAAACGTATCACCAAAGAATACTGCTGCGATAACTGCCGTTTGAGACACCACAGAGAAATCAAAGCACTACGTAAAGCTAACCGGGCTACTGAGTGACACCAACACCGGCGGGTAAACCTGAGGTTTTGATCTTAAACACAAACGACATACAGCCTACATGTGAAGCATGATAAGCAAACACAACTATACATTACCAAGAACAAGTTCTTATGTTCAAGCTCCTGATCTGCATTTAAGAAGTTAAGATTTATGTGTTAGAGGCGAAGCCTAGCTTTTGACCCTACTGTTACTTAATCAGTATTACTTAATCAGTGTTATTAATCAGTATTACTACTACGCAACATTCGCGTATGGGTTTTACATAAGTTGCGCATGGGATTTACAAAGTCTGCGTATGGATTTTACATAAGTTGCACAAGGCTTTCACCACAACCTAAAACCAAGAGGATTTACAAATGATAAAACTAAAGCTAGATAATGAAAACTACAGCTACATGTGGAAAATTGCCAACAACAATGAATGGTCGATTGCATCTACAATCAATCGTATCACCAAGTATCTTGAACAGTACAAATCTGGGCAAATCACTGCATCGCAATACCTTAAAATTATCAACAATCTCTAAAGGAGAGACGAACTATGCAAACTCAAGCAAAACAATTTATACAAGTAGACAGGAAGATAACAAGAGCCACCGCCTACACTAGCCCGGTAACTGGCCTGCCTGTTAAGTTTGACCACAATATGAAAGCCGTATACAACTTAATGTTCGACAGATGGCAATTATTCAAAAGCCTTAACATGGAGCACTTTGACACTCAAGATTATATTGCAACAGAGACTGCAATCAGCCTGCGTACTGTTAATAAGATTATTACTGACTTTATCAATAATGGTGTGTTCAAGGTCTACAGCTTGAGGTCGCCACATGGCCATAAGAAACTTATCTACAAAACAATCAACACATTACAACTTATTGAGCCAGCTGTTGAGGTTGCTGTAGAGGTCGCTGAATCTGTGTTTAAGCAGCCCGCTAAGCAGCCTACAAAGCCCGCTACACAACGACCAACACCAACCGCTGAAGTTGTGCAGATCAAGACTGAAGCCCGCACAGAGCGCCCTGTTAAGGCTCCTATTGAGGCTCCTGTAAAGGATGCTGCTAAAGCACCAGATCAACAACAACCAGCGCATGACCCGCGTCGAATCAGTAGATCACCATGCGACAAAGACGGATTTAGATTCTAAACACCAGCAATATCAGCAATACCTAACCGCTACTGACGTAGCCCCAAAAACAAACAGAGGATTCATGAATTATCTTGTATATCACAAAACTTCAAACCTAATACTTCGTGCTGTAGCTTCAGCCTACACACCAAAGCCTTATCAGGGCTTAGTCTTCATTGAGGCAACTGATAAGAACCTCGATCAATACTACAAACTAAAACTAAAGTCTAAGACTGGCAATGTAGATATTGGTGCATTAATGCTTGCATCACCATCATTTGCAGAAAACTACGCCCAACAGAAATAAAAACCCT
>JAUSMW010000231.1 GCA_030645815.1 Candidatus Saccharimonadota bacterium | reverse complement strand
ATTGCCAGCTCCACCTATAATCGTGTCATTACCCATTCCTCCTTTGAGAGAATCATTCCCTGCTGTCCCATCCAAGATGTTATTCAATGCATTTCCCGTTAAATTATCATTGAAGACACCACCAGTAAGATTCTCAATATCAATCAAAGTATCTAATCCTGCACCTACCGTATTTTGCTGAGTATCAATAGCCAGAGAAACTGTAATTGCTGTTGTAGCTGTGACATACGATACTGTATCGTTATTGGATAATGTACCAATCAAAGTATCATTCATTGGTGTATTAAATAGTAATGCACCTGCCTTAAAGTTTTTACTACCGATAAGGGAATACGCCACACCATCTGAAACGCTGATGCTAACCATGAAAGCTTCATTGAAATTAGGTGCGGGAGTAAAGGCCACACTTGCTAGCAACAAATTCACATCATCGATTCCACCAATTGCTGTCCATGTGCCTGTAGCCACATCATAGAAAGATGTTACTGCACCGAATGTTGCGGTACTAAGACTTCCTGCGTTGATATTTGATAATGTTAAAGTCACCTCAACGTTGGGGCTATCATCACTAATGATGATATCTGTCAAATTCAATGACGTGTTTTCGATATATATTTCAGGAGTAGTCAGATTATCAACATTAGGTGCATGATTGTTAATGTAAAATACTGGTGAGTAACGATAACCATAATCATCAAAAAAATTCCCTAGGACATCTAAATCACCATCACCGTCTATATCAACAAAAGTTGCCGTTGCAAAGTAACTATTGACGGCTAGGTAATTACGGACAAATACCGGGCTATTGAATGTACCTGTATTCCTGAAAAATATCGGATTCCCAGCATGATTACTCACAAAAACATCTAAGTCCCCATCACCCTCGATATCAATGAAAGTGGTATGAGCATTAGCACTCAAATCATTCAAACCAAAAGAACTAGGAAGGGATTCAGCAGCAAATGTTGGAGTAGTTGCGGCACCTACGTTTCTAAGAAATCCTGTGCTACCGCCTAAAGCATCTAAATCACCATCGCCGTCTAAATCAAGTAAAGAATGCAAATTTGCCAAACCAAACGGATTAGTTGCAGCAGCGGCAAATGCGGGATTATTGGCTGTTCCCGTATTCTGAAAAAAGTAAGTGTCACCAACATCGTCAGTTATGAAAAAATCTAAATCATCATCACTATCAATATCAGCAAAAGTGGGATAAAAATCTGGGTTAGCTACAGAGTAATTGTTTACTACATTACTCAAACCAAACGGATTAGTAATAGCAGCGGCAAATGCGGGACTATTAGCGGTCCCCATATTTTGAAGAAATAATGTGCTGCCATCATAAGCACCCACAAAGACATCAAAATCACCATCACCATCAATATCGACCGTAGTGACATAAATATGTCCATTCAATTCCATACCACTTAAACCAAAATTGTAACCACCATGGTATTCTGGAATATAACTTGCCTCCACCTCCACCCTCACCCCTGTATTGAGGAAGAAACCTGCGTGATTCCCAAACGCATCCGCATCTCCATCAGCATCGATATCAGCAAAGCTTAGACTGAAATGTGCAGATAAACCAGATGGTGCCGCAATATCAGAAGAAAACAATGGACTGTTGACTGTTCCAATGTTTCTATAAAATTGCATGCTAGCAAATTTATATCCGTCATAACCTATAAAGGCATCCAAATCCTGATCGTCATCAATGTCAAAGAAAGTAGGACTAGTTCAGTAAATATCGTAAGCACTGTACAAACCATTTGTGTCGTCCAAGCCAAACGGATCAGCAACAGCAAATGCCGGGCTATTTGCTGTTC
>JAUSMW010000229.1 GCA_030645815.1 Candidatus Saccharimonadota bacterium | reverse complement strand
TCCTTTATTTTTCGGCCGTAGTTGTCATATTCAAATCCTCGGGTTGTGTATACCGTGAAATTTGTCCACTGCGCTGGATCAAATGTGTCATCCAACCAGTAAAGCAAATTGCCAGACTCAATTTGAGCAACCAATGTCGGGCGAGCAGGATCATATGTATATCGTTCTGCTAAAAAGTTACGCGAATCGCCATCCGCATCGGGTTTAATAACACCGAGCTGCAATCCGGTTGAGGAGTATCGATAGATGGTTTTATGTTGCGCTTGATACTGCACAGCTTGCGTTATTCCACTAAAAGAAATTGCAGCCAGAAAAACAACGCCACAAAACGCGGAGAAAAAATTGTTCTTTCCTAAAATTTTCATAGTCATCTCCTATTGACAGCTTTCCAGAGTGGTGGAATTGCCCTTAGGCAAAGTTTCGCCAATCAACTTTCCATACTTGTCGTATTCATAGCACCATACGCGAGTCTCCAGCGCCCCAGAGCTACCTTCAGCGACTATGCTTTTTCCGCGCAGCAGTAAATTATTCGCTTGCGCGGTACTTTGTGGCCCGTAGTAATAAGAAGTCTTGACCATATCGAGGCTGTTACCACTCATACAGCCTGTGCTAGTGGCTTCAAAGGTGCGGCAGGTGTGTTCGCTCGTTAACATCCACACTGGATCAGGATCTTGAGCGATGGCTTCGCCGTTCCTTTTGTAGTAGGCGTATTTAGGCTCGTAGTTATAAATGGTGGCAGCCCGATTACCGTTTTTATCGGCTGGCGCTGTGATTTTAATTGGGTTGCTGAATCGCCCTTGTGGGTCGTAATCGTAATTAGTTACATTGCCGCGCGCATCTTTTACCCACAAAGGTTTGTTACACGTTTTGGGGAAATCACAAGTTGGTGAGTAACTCGCTTCCTGAAACAAAGTTTCGCTGCCAGAAGAGTTAATAATATGAATTTTATTTAAATTTCCACGCGGGCCTTCGTAGTAGTAGTGCAGGTCGGGGCCACGGCCAGCAACTGGATAATATTTCTCTACAAACTTTCGTAGATCCTGATGGTAAACGTAAAAACCAGTTTTTTTATTTCGGACTGAATGGAGGACATTAGGCTCATACCGAGCCGACACAGTCATTATCTCACCACTATTTCTATCCGAAGTTCCTGGGTTCAAAGTTGGACCGTTGTAGTCCTCAGTGTCTGTACCGTTCATTGTTGCATTAGTAATCTGCCCAACGCGGGCACTGAGATACCAGTAAGGAAAGTAGCCATCGGCATTACCGCTCAGTACCGTGCCTATATTTTTGTAAGTATATTGATAATTAGAAGCTGTACTATCTGTTGTTTTTATTGATTTTAATCGCGGCGACCATTTTCCCAAGCCAGTGCGGGTTCCAGAACAGTGAGCATCTTCATAGCCGAGATTTGTTATACACAAATTCTCTGGCTGATACTGAATTTCAGTAACACCATCGTTAGTGGTGAGTTTGATTAAATGGTTTGACGCTGGAATACCCGGTGTTATGAAGATATTCGGTGTTCCAGTTGGCCAGGTAAATGTTGCTGTCGGCCAACCTTGGGTCGCGCAGGCTGCAGCATCCACAGCGCAATATTGTTGCGCAAGGTTTAGCGCCACAATCTGACTCGGAGTAGCAGGCAAGACAGTTGAAAAATGATATTTCAACATGAAGCCGGTATTGGTCGTAACTCCTTTGTTGTAAACCCGGACTTTAAAACCATTTGGGTAGGTAACTTCTCTTAAATTTGCTCCTGTACCCGCAACCCAGTTCCCAGAGTTTATGCTTCGCTCATATTTAGATTCAATTCCATCAGGTGTAATCCAAATGAGGTACTTTTTGTCAGTGCTTTCTGTCAGGGAGTGGCGGGTATCGCCTACCGGCCTATAGGTATATCCAGTGGCCGCTTGATTGGAATGGTCAACCACACCATTTTGATAAACTAAAAAATCCTGACTACCTACGGGCCCATAAGCCCGCATTACGCTTAGTATTCGACTGGAGTCGCGCTGGATTTCCCCAGTATCCCTAAATGCAGTTAAGTTACCGTTAGGGTTAGTCAAAATTGTCATGATGTTATCGGAAATCTTTTTGGAAGTGACACTTCCAGCAAACGCATCTACAAACCCGTAATAACCATCCGCCCACAGATCGGTGTAAAGCTGAACGTTGTGACTTAAGCCTAGTTCACCACCAATTGAGACCGTATTGAGTCTTCGAGCAAGTTGCCCGGATTCCATATTCACTCCAAATCTATCCGCAATTTCAACATTCGGCGGTGCAATCGGGTTTTGTTCAAGCGCAAGGCAATAGTTTGAAATGCCTAACAAAAACAACAAGAATTTTTTCATTTTTCGAATCCGTATTAATTAAAATTTGCACTGTATCCACAAATAATGTTTGCGGTACAAGCCGATATGCTAAGCGGCCTATTTGCTGAAGAGTTTCCTTTTGGACATCCGGTAACAGCGAAGTTAGTCGTAATACATTGACTTCCACCGGTTGTATCCTTGACGAAATACTTCGCTGCCCCAGACGCAGGGTTCCAACTGGCCTGCGATGTGCAGTCAAAAAGCCGTGACTTAAGGCAACGAAACATTTGGCTCTGCTGTTTTGTCACTGGCAACTTTTGTTGAAACAAGAAGTCGATTACCCGCCTTGTCATAGTCGTAATCCCGATTACCATTTTGCGAATCTTCAACAAACGTTAAGCGCCCTAATGCATCGTAGGAATAACGAATCGTTTTAGACTGAATAGCGGCGGATGAGCCGCTTGAACGAGACGAGCTCCCTGGAGAGCTGCTACTTGAAGATGCACGATACACAAATGATCTTCCGGCAAAAGTATTTCCCGTAAGTGATCCATCTGTGTAACTCGCTAGTACTCGCCAGTAGTAAGTCACCCCGTTTTGCAATGGTCCTGGAGTGGGAGGCGGTGTAGTTCCTTTTGATTCCCACCCTGCGCCATTATTCCAACACAGACTTGTAGTAGCGATTGAATTAATTTGGTAGGCCCAACGAGTTACAGGAAAATTCGTTGTTGTAGATAGTGTGATAGTGTAATAACTAAATTGAGAGTTACTTGGCATAGACCAGGAAAAGCAAGGATTCTGAGCAGAATATGTAACAGTCGCACCATTTTCAGGGGCAATCGGCGATGGCGTAGGCCTAACAACGCTAAAAGGAATACCTGTTACATCGGTTCCAATAACTGTTGAGCCATCGTTATAAGTGGCCAACACACGCCAGTAATACGTTATGCCAGGCTTCATTGCATCAGAGAGGGGCAATAAATTTGTGCCTTTTGGTGACCAACCACTCCCGCCATTCCAGCAAACACTGGTAGTGGCAGCAGAGGTGACGTCGTAAGCCCATCGTTGATTTGGAAAATTTGTCGATAGTGAAACAGTTACAACATACGATTTAAATCGTGAATCACTTACGCGTGACCAACTGAAACAAGGATTTTGACCCGTTTGAACAATAATTGCCCCACTGAGCGGAGACACGACGGAAGGAACGGGATAGGTTTGCGCATTTGCTTTATATGAAAAAATTAATAATGCGTAAGTTAAAAGAAAATTGAGGGTACCGCAAAATAAAATCCGTGATGAAGCTAAACTTCCAGTGCTTTTAGCGCGCCTAATATTAATCATAAACACTCCCTGTATAGGAAAGACTTTAAAAAATATGAAACCAACCAACTTTTGATCCGTCAATTCTACTTCTAACAAGATGATAGTTGTCCATGTATAGCAAATCTGAGGGAAGCTTAGGGAAGGTTTGTCATTCTAATGGTGAAATATTGTGCAATGCTACATAAATAACGCATATCAGAGTAAATTTGCAAACTTAATCACAGGAAGAAAATCCAAACTACTCACTACTAGTTAAACGGCTCATTAATAAAAAGCCCCGGCAAAAGCTGGCAGGGGCTTTTTAACGTCACTACAATTACATCATCGTTTTGCAATACTGCTGTACAAAGTCTTCGTGCGCAGGGAGTTTTTCAACATCTCTTTTAATGGATTTATTCATAAGTGTAAAAAACTTCGTAATTCACTTTCGCTCATTAGGTGGGCTATATAGTGATATTGCTCGGGCTATCATCTCGCTCGGTCGCATTGTAATGCAAAATAACAAAATAGCGGGATATTATTAATTTTCTATGGTGCCTTGAGATGCATCAATGGTAGCCATTATTCAAGTGCCAGACTTTACTGCATGCGTTGAAAAAATCGGTGAGAACAATCTTCACTATAAAAACTCAA
>JAUSMW010000228.1 GCA_030645815.1 Candidatus Saccharimonadota bacterium | reverse complement strand
CACTCTCTAAAGATTACGCTCGACGCTACGCCAACTATGTTTGTTATTTTACCAACGAACAAAAACAGCAACTGTACTCAGCCGAATTTGCCGAACAGATGTTATCAATCAATAGCGAAGACTTGATGGCTGATTTGTTTGATCAGGCTCAGACCAAAAACCGCCTGGATCAAACGTTGTTTGCCGATTTTAATGGATACTTGCCCGATGATTTAATGGTTAAGGTCGATATTGCCACAATGGCTGTTTCGCTCGAGGGTCGCTCGCCGTTCTTGGATCACGAACTACTTGAACTAACAGCTAAGATACCATTTAACCTTAAGCTCAAAGGTCGAGACAACAAAAAATACATCCTAAAAGAAGCATTGCGGGGACTAGTGCCTGATGAAGTGATGTTTCGACCCAAGATGGGTTTTGGCGTGCCAATTGAGCATTGGTTTCGCGGTGATTTGGCTGGTTATACCGAGGACCTGTTGTTGTCGCCAAAACTAGAACAACGAGGCTTGTTTAAGCGGGAAGAAATGAAGCGCATTCTTTATGGCCACCAACACACAAAAGTGAATTTTGCTAATCAGATATGGGCTCTGTTGACTCTCGAGCTCTGGTTCCAAGAGTATTTCGATTAGTTTATTTTCCTCTTCGTCGACTGCGTTCTTGATACCAAGTAATTGCTTTATCGAGCTCGGTTTCATCAAAATCTGGCCAAAGTGTTGGCGTGAAGTAGAGTTCACTGTAGCTGGATTGCCAAGTTAAAAAACCCGAGAGTCGTTGTTCGCCACTGGTGCGAATGATCAGGTCGGGGTCAGGGATACCCTGGCTATCAAGATGGGCGCCAATTATCTCTTCGGTGATATTATTTGCCTTAACTCCCTTCTCAATCAATGTTTGGACAGCACGGACAATCTCGTTTCGGCCACCATATGATAAACAGAGCGTTAAAGTTAGTTTTTGATTATTTTTTGTTGTTTCGAGTAGCTCATGTAATGCAAGTCGAAGACTCTTTGGTAAACGATCGATTTGTCCCATGATTTGAACACGGACGCCATTTTGGACAAGTTCGGTTTTTTGAGTACGCGCATAGTCTTCGAAAATGCGCATGAGGTGTGGTACCTCGTCAGTCCGCTGCCAGTTTTCTATCGAGAAGCCGTAAACGGTTAGATACTCAACGCCTCGTGCTACGCAATGCTTCACAATGCGCGTTGTGCCGTCCACACCATTAGAATGACCCAGCGCCACGCTTAAAGCGTGCTGTTTAGCCCAGCGGCGGTTGCCATCTAAGATAATACCAATGTGTCGGGGAATATTTGCCACAGATCTCCTGACACCCTCGTACGCTCACTATAGCAATAATCATTTTAATTACCCACACACTTCTGCCTTGCAGACAGATAGTCCAACCTGGGCTACAATGACCACCTATGCGACACGAACACCACCCTTATCT
>JAUSMW010000226.1 GCA_030645815.1 Candidatus Saccharimonadota bacterium | reverse complement strand
ACGCGCACCACTGGTCTGACTTTTTTGAATAAGTTCATTGTCCACATCAAAATCTGTATTTGTTTCGTTATTACCGCGCATTAATTTTGCAGCGGTTTCTATATATATTGTTGGGTCAATACTTAAAGGGTACGTAGCTTGAGCAAGTCCAGATGCATGAACTGTTAACTTATTGTTTTCTAAGGAGTACCAAGATTTCGCTACATTTGAAAGTCCATATGATTCAAGTACGTAAGGCTTGGGTATAGTAAACAAAAGTTTGTCCTTATTTGCGTTTTGTCGAGCTTTAGATAAAAGCTCTTCATCGTCACTTGTTGAGGTGCTAACTTGTCCTAAGAGCACACTATCTACACCATAAACAGAGACACTTCCGTCGGACTCTAACCTAGCCTGCATTGCTTCATTTAGATCTAAATTAAATGTAAAACTAACAACATCACCACTAAATGAATATAGAATAATGTCCTCTTTTACTCTGGAGGCTTGGAGAGTATAGATGATTGCTGCGTCTTTTGTCTTGATTGGATAGACTACCCTATTTTCGTTTTTAAGCGGATAGTCAACATTAAAATCTGTAGTTATATTTACATCGACATTATTGCTAGGATCCCCGATTCGTACTTTTGCATTTGTGTCCGATGAAAAATCTGCAGTAAACTTGGGTCCTGATATTTGACCTGATGCATCCACATTACCTGCTGTATACCCTTGATTATAGCTGTACGAACCGTCATCGCTTCTTGTTAATTTCTGGCTGAACAAATCCATTGTGCGTGGTAGCAGATTCTGTACCCTACCAATATTGTATTTACTTTCTGTTTTTTGTGCACGCCAAAGCTCGTTGTATAAACCAAACAGAATAACTAGTAACATAAATAAGGCAATAAGCCTTGATGCAACCCTGTGTCGTACCCAAAATGACTTAACAGTTTCACCGCCTAACCTTATAGTCATTTTCAGCAAAGCCCATGTCCCATATTTGGAATATTTCAATGGTACTTTTTGATTTTTTTTACGAGCAATTAAGCTACTAAAAAAATGTTTGATTTTACCCCTCATACTTCGTTCAATTATAGCAAAACCATAAGCAAAACCATAGGGAATTAGGGCCTTCTCTTTTATCTACCTGTCGTGACGAAGTTGAGAGTACTTACATAAGCGTTGGCGTTACTGTTTGCTTTCATATTAATCTTGAAGATTACAAAGTTACCAGCGCTAGAACTGTTAAAGCTACAGCCTGTTGCTTCGTTTCCATTAACACCATAAGTGTGCCATGTATCTGCAGTGTCGCCGCCGCCTGCAATCACGTCTGTTTCACCCGTTCCACACTGCGTGACAGCAGTTCCGGTACTCTTATACATTTCGTATGTTACTTCAGCATTGGCAGTACTATCGACTCTTGCAGTTAGCTGAACTGTATCGTCATTACTAAATCCGTTGAAGGTTGCCGGTAACTGATATGTGACGTAGATGCTATATGTCTGTGAAGTTGCTTGTGGGCTTGTCCACTTATAGAAGTTCTTAGCTTCACCAGTGTCACACAATCCTGCATTTACTGTCAGTGCTGTATCGTCAGAACAGAAGTCTGCTGTCATTGTGCCTACACCTGATCCATTTAGAACTGCACCGGCATATTCTGGGTTAAGGTTAACAATGTTGTCAGGAGCAGCACCACAAGCACCCCAGCCGTCAGCTTCGTAACACTGGATACGGCCTGTTGTTGTGTCGTAATACATTGAACCTAAGTATGCATCATTGTTTGCGGCTATTGGTGCACCTGCAGATCTATCAAGCGTAAACAATGTAACTGGTCCACCTTTGTTAGCTCCACCGATCTGAACATTGTTAGCATTATTTGTATTCAAGGTCATTGTTAGAGCATCTACATAGAACACTGTTGCAGAACCTGCGGTTTGCGTTATTCTGAGTTGCTGTGAAGTTACAGGTGCTGTAGCTGATGTTGTTAGTAAACAAGTGACGAGTGTATAGGCGCTCGCAGATACTACTTGAGTGCTGTAGTCTGTACACGATACACTTGTAGCATTGTTATCCGGTGTATAGGCTACCGCTAGTGTTGCAGTATTTGTACCGTCACCTCTTGCATAGAATGCTACTCGGTACTGCGTACTTACTTGTGGAATAATTCCTGAAGTTAAGTTGTTGTAAACACCTCTAGTGGCTACTGCTGTGGTTGTAGCTGCAACGCTACCGCTAGTGTCATATAGAACAGACGTGCTTCTAGCTACAGATCCACCAATTGCAACCCAATTTGTTCCAAGTGCAGCATCAACACTTCCGTCTACAGCATGGTTAACATCGGCGCTTACAGTTGTGCTGAAGTTATCAATGTAATAGTCATGGTCTACAGCGTCACTGTGAGTGACCAATATAGCGTTGCTTGAAGTTGGGGTAGTTACGTTATCATAAATAAAGGTACAAGTTATTCTGGTCCACTGTCCATAGTTTACTGTGTTGCCAACAGAACAATCTTCTACATCTGTGTTTGTACCTGATGGTGAGTATCGGACATCTAGGGTTGAGAATGGTGTAGATGAAGATGTGTGGCGAATTGCAAATGAAACACGGTATTTGAGGTTACGAGTTAATGTAGATGATAGGGTGTTTCTAACACCCGTATTAGCAGTTGAGTTTGAGTCAACAAATACTGAACCTGCACCAGTGGCAATGTTATCACCAACTGTTGTATAGCGAGTTATTGTGCCACCTGCTGTAGGGGCTGCTGTCCACATAGTAAAGGTTGAACTTTCTGCACCACCATTATTAGCATACTCGGTTGAGTTATTGTTGACAGTAAACAAGTTGCTACCAATCGAACTTTGAACTTCTAGCAGTCCACCTGTAATTGCCGTACCGTCGTCGTTACGGATAGTAAGTCCACCTGTTCCAGTGGAAGATAGAACAATCTCAGCACCACCAGCAGAAGCAGCCGTGTTGTCGTAGGCCGCCTGAAGGTCTGTTGAGCTTGAAGCACCAGCAGCCGTCCAGTCAACACCATTCCAATACATTGTGGCTGTTGAACCAGGCTTTAAAGTTATCGATAGAGCCACACCAACAGTGTTTGCTCCAAGACTTATGTCTACAGAACCAGAGTTAGTGACGTATATAACACGACCAGCGGTAGTGATTGTTGGATCAGTCATTGTTGCAACCCAACCAGCGACGTTACCACTAATCAGGACCGAGCCGCTACTATCAATATTTGCTTGGGTGATGTTCGCATTTGCAGTGAAGTTCTGTACAGCTGATGCGCTAAATGTTGCAGTGTCGACAACTACAAGACCCTTAACCCCTGTTCCAGCACCTGTTCCTCCTAGTAGAGTAATATTCCCACCGTTTGCATTAGCCTGACCTGCCGCGCCACCTTGCAAACTAAGTACACCACCAGTCGTAGCTGTACCGCCAGAACCACCTCCACCTGCGGATATGGTTAGGTTGTAGCCATTAGTTGATCCTGGAGCCTGTGCTAGGGATATTGCACGTGCACCACCCGAGCTGAATGTAAGTGCTTGTGAATTTACAGCTATTGCTCCATCTGAATTAAGAGATAAGCTTGAGCCAGAAGTCGTCGTACCAAGATTAACTGTCTTTGCAGCTGCACCCGTACCTAGGTTAATAGTCTGTACTCCGGTACCTGTACCGAGTGATATAGTACCGGTCTGTGCACCTGTACCACCGATAGAAATTGTTCCTGTGGTGAGGTTTGAACCAATCGCGTATGCAGCACCGGTTGTTCCCTGAAGCGTAACAGTTGCTGTGTTAGTAGTATTACCAACAACTACACTTGTTGCATTAGTACTACCTAGATTTAGCGCAGCAGCCGAGTCAAGTGATAATGCACCAGCACTAGTTGACCAGGTTGCAGCGGCAGCAGAGGTAAGAGTTAGCGCGCCCGAAGTAGTAGTAAACGAAGATGCTCCGTTACCAGTTAGACTTACAGCACCTGTTAGCTGTGTTAGACCACCAGTGATTGTCGTCGTAATACCCGATCGACCAACTGCCAAACTGGTTGCGTTTGTTGTGCCAAGATTTAGGGCTGCTGTAGCATCAACGGTAAGTGCTGCTGTGCTAGTTAGAGTAGTTGCGCCTTGACCTGTCAAAGTTGCAGCTGCTGCAGCAATCTGGAATCGTGATGTGTTTGTTGTCTCTAGGCTTAGAATATTTGCGTCATTTGTACCAAGTGTTGCCGTGCCGGCAAAGGTGTTACCACCATTTACGAACGCACCAGTAGCTGAAGTAATGTCTAAGGTTAGTGCATTAGAGCTAACAACCAATCCCGCACCTGTTAGATCTGTAAACGCATCTCCGTTGAAGGTAAAGGTGTCGCCTGTTTCTACTGTTAGCCCACCGTTCAGGGTGACTAGCTGAGTAGCAGTTACTGCTCCGCCGTCAGCAATAGTGAATACTGGGGTACCATTGTCTGATGCTACAAAGATGCTTCCTGTGCTGGTAGAGTTGTTTACAGTTAGAGCCGTGCCTGCACCAGCAGATAGACCAGTTACTGTTGATGTACCGGTTATACCTACTGTAGAACCAGACTGAACAGTTATTGCTCCTGAGTTAGAGTTACCTATGCCAATTGTTCCTGTGCCTGTACCGTTAGCTATGTTTACATTACCAGTGCTTG
>JAUSMW010000224.1 GCA_030645815.1 Candidatus Saccharimonadota bacterium | reverse complement strand
CCAATGAATGGTATCAACTGTTCCTGCAACAAGATATTCACCACCGTTTGGAGTTCCTAATATTAATGTACGAGTTTGATTTCCTGAATCATTAAAAATTGCAGCAATTTCAGTTGCATTTAGAACTTTATCAAAAATTCTAATATCATCAAGAACACCATAGAATTGATCTATATACATTCCATCTTGCCCGATTCCCATCTCGCTTGCTGTTGCGGTCATCAGTCCGGCATTGGTTGCTGTTTCAGTTAAAACACCATTGATATAAAATTGTACTTCATCTTTTGCTTCGTCGAAAGTCACGGCAAGATGATACCATGTATTGCAATTTATCGGCGATAAATTGCTTGTTGTGGTCTCTACACCACCAACAATCAAACGCGGATACGTTGGAGCTTGACAATTTGTTCCCCAAGTTCCAAAACCAAATTCCTTTGTATAGTCTTTTCCGAGAATACAATTAAAAGTGCTTGAACTTCCGGCTTGAGTCATCCAAACGGCAAAAGTGAATTGTCCGCCCGGAAAATTTAACTGCGGGGAATGGGGAACTTTGATACTTGAATTATCATAAAATGAATAGGCTGAATTTGGATTGTGGAAACGATCTTCCACTAATTGAGTCCCACCGTTAACTGTTCCATTAAGTCCATTCCCGGAATTATCAGAAGCATCTCCATTAAATTTATAATGCGCTACTAAACCGGTGATTTGTGAAGCGGCTGAGATTGTAAAAACGTTATCACTTTCGTCAAAGATTGAAGAATTTGCAGCATCATAAACTTTTATTTTGCACGTAGTTGATGGAGTATTCGGTATCGTCCACATGTAAGTGGGGTACATAGAGGGGAGATTAGTAGCAACAGATAACCAATTTGTTCCGTTGTCGGTTGAGTAATCAATATTTACAGAACCCGTCATGTTTGTGTTTGTCCATGCGAGGTATTGAATTGATCCGACGGCAAAATTTTCTCCACCGTTCGGGGACGCAAGTAAAAGTGTGTTAGTAATTTCGCCAACTGTAAAAACTTCCTGCGATGCGAAAGGAGAACCTGTAAATGCCGCATCAATAGCCTGAACGCTCCATA
>JAUSMW010000217.1 GCA_030645815.1 Candidatus Saccharimonadota bacterium | reverse complement strand
TTATTTATGATGATTTAACAAAACATGCTGTTGCTTACCGCCAAATGTCACTTCTACTTCGCCGACCACCAGGACGTGAAGCCTACCCTGGTGACGTTTTTTACCTTCACTCACGTCTACTTGAGCGTGCAGCTAAATTGTCTGACGCAGAAGGCGCTGGATCGTTGACTGCCCTACCTATTGTTGAAACTCAGGCTGGAGATATCTCTGCTTTTGTGCCAACTAACGTTATTTCTATCACTGACGGACAAATTTTCATGGAAACAAGCCTGTTTAACCAAGGTATTAGACCGGCTATCTCTGTTGGTCTATCTGTATCTCGTGTTGGTGGTTCCGCACAGACTAAGGCTGTTAAAGGTGCTGCTGGTCCTTTGCGACTTAACCTAGCGCAGTTCCGTGAGTTGGCAGCTTTTGCGCAGTTCGGTTCAGACCTAGACGCCGATACTAAGCAAAAGATTGAACGCGGTCAAAGATTAACAGAGCTTCTAAAACAGCCTCAGTACTCACCACTAAGTGTTTGGGAACAAACAGTAAGTCTAATTGCAGCAACTGAAGGTGCATTTGACACTGTGCCAGTTGCACAGATCAAGAAAGCGCAACATGCTTTGATTGCTACACTATGGAGCGACAAGAAAAAAGATATGGAAACTTTGAACATTGGCGATAAGCCAACCGAAGATATGCATAAATCAATTCTAAAAGCTGCCGAAACAGTTTCTAAGGAATATAAGGAAGCGTAAATGAGTCACGAATCACGAGTTATGAGTCACGAGTCAATAGCCGGAAGAATAGCTGGTGATGAGCTGGACTGTCCTGAATTTCGTACTGTTGATTCTGATGATGCGCTGGATGTTGCTTTTGGAGAAATGCTCGGTATCCTTTTAGAACTAGATAATGTCGTAGGATTGACCCCTGAGAGCAAAGAGCAAGCAGCCCAATTTATGGGCCAAAGACTTTTAGACAATTTAGCATATGCTGAAACTCAATCTATCGCAAACGACTTATCAGGTGTATTGCAAGATGTAGGAAAGCCGTATTTAGTAATGGTAAGAGTTCCAGATTCGAGGACAAACTAATGGCTAGTACACAGCAAATTAAGGGACGTATTAAGTCCGTAAAAAGCACTAAGCAGATCACTAAGGCTATGGAGCTAGTTGCTGCTTCTAAAATGCGTCGTGCGCAGGAAACGACCATTGCTAGCCGTGATTACACCCGCACTGCCCGCCATATTTTGACTAGATTGCGTGAGCTTACAGATGTCAGTGCTCATCCGCTATTTATAACCCGCGAATTAAAAAGCCGGATTTTGATTGTTATTACATCTGACCGTGGATTGGCTGGTGCTTACAATTCAAACGTACTACGTCAGTTAAGAAAAGAGTT
>JAUSMW010000084.1 GCA_030645815.1 Candidatus Saccharimonadota bacterium | reverse complement strand
AAAAACTGCATTGAGCAGTTCCACACCTGAAGGAGAACGAAGCGAAGAAATCTCATACAGTGGAAGCGCGCTCGCATCAAGTACAACATACTATTGGCGTATAAAATTCTGGGATGACAGTGATACAGAAGGTTCGTGGAGTACATCGTCCACGTTTAGTCTTTTAGGAAGTTCAGCAGAGTCTCTTTTAATTTATGACGAGGCCATGGCATCTGGTTGGAATAACTGGTCTTATGGGGGTACTTTTACAGAAGACTCTACAGAGCAAGTGTCCTCCGGAACCTATTCAATAAAAGCTATTTACACAGGATCCTACGGTGCCCTTTATCCGCGTAATGGAAATCTAACTACGGCTGTCTACGACAATGTCGAATTCGATATGTATATCGACAGTGGATCAAGTCTGTCTCTAGTATTTGGTGCGTACGATGATGGTAATGCTACCAACCTTGGATACGTTGCTATGGAGGATTACCTACCAGGTAATGTTTTTACTCTTGATGAGTGGAATACAGTGATAATACCACTGGCAGATATAAATGCCGACAACCTTACAAACGAAGATATCGGTTTTTACTTCGAAAGCGCAAATGCAGCAACAGTATTCTTCGATAACATTCAGCTCACTACAACGGGTACCACCTCAACCAATACAGCACCTGTAGCACCCACCTCGCTACAAACTGAAGGTCAAACCAATCCGTCAGATATTACTGACATTCTTCCAGAATTTTCGGCTGTTTATAATGATGAAAATGGAGGAGATATTGCGAATGATTACAGAATTCAGATGGATAATGACTCATCCTTCACAAGCCCTATTTGGGATAGCGGGAAGTCACCAATGTTGTCGACAGTCGCAGGATATAGAACAAAAGAAATTTCCTATAGCGGAAGTAATCTTGCGACAAGCACTACTTATTATTGGCGTATTAAGTTCTGGGACTCCGAAGACGTAGAGGGTTTATGGAGTACAGAAACTGCTATATTCTCAGTAGCTGATTACGAAATCCCTGAGAACAACTTACCGGCAGATTTGCGATTGAATAATATTTCAAATGATCCTGCTCAGAAAATACTTTTTAACTTAGTAAATTCACTAACGGCAAGTGGATCAATACCTAGTGTCGATGCAATTCGTGACACTGCTAGTCTGGCTACATTCTTAGGCAATACT
>JAUSMW010000212.1 GCA_030645815.1 Candidatus Saccharimonadota bacterium | reverse complement strand
CCTGCGGTTATCTAGAGATCGACCTGTCAGTAATGTCTGGCGAAAACAGAAAGCGAGAAGATATTACCAAAATACAATTAGGTTCACCCGATTCACCGCGTGCTGTTGCCGCCAGAGAGCAACGTGAACTTGAAACTGCTGATGGACCCATCGCTCTACACGGCAAGAAAAGGTTGGTTGAAGATAGCGGTAAATTACTTCATGTTGATCGCCTCGGGCTAGTTGATCTCGACGGTCTGATGCAATCCAAAAATGCTATCTATTTAATTCGAAAGATCACGAACCGTTTCTATTACCTACCGGGCGGTGATGAGAACGATCTTATGCAGGCTGCACGCATAGGTATGGCTAAAGCATTTCGTGATTATGAACCTGGTCACAATAGTGGGTTTTGGACTTTTGCGGAAATGTGTGTTAACCGACAAGTGATATCGGAATTTATAGATGCTAACAGAGAAAAGAATGCTATTTTAACAGCCGCAAGCAGCTTAGAGGCTCCAGCTACATCGCCAGCGCGTAGTTCAACCGAGGATATAACTTTGGGTGAAGTTGTAGAGAACCCCAAATCATACGATCCAATAGATGTTGTTGCAGCAAGTGAGACTATCAAAAAAATATTTCACATAGTCGAAGGTGGTCTAACTGAAATTGAAAGAGTATCCTTTATCTGTGTTAACTATATGGGTTTTAGCTACGAAGAGACGGTGGAATATATGTTGTATAATCTCAACGATTCATCATTAGACAGTAAAGCCGTCGACAATGCGCTGCAGAGAGTGCGTAGAAAGATAAAACAACAGGTTTCTATTGATTGATATCGATGCTTCCTACTTGGATGATCCTCGATAATCGGTTATAATTAGCTCTAGTCAGATGAGTGGAAAAGCAAAAAAAGACACGACGCCTAGTGCCAATGATGTATTGGTTTTATTTGGTACGGTCGCTGATACGACGTGGCGGATGTTCGTTCCTACTCTGTTAGGTTTGGCGCTAGGGCTGTGGGCCGATAGTACATATAACTCAAAGCCGCTATGGACTCTAGTTGGTGTTTTTGTAGGCGTAGCTGTATGCTTGGGGCTAATCTTTGTGCAGATGAAAGGTCTTAAAAAATGAACCTCGCTATTTTTGCCGCAGAAAAACCACACATTAGTTTGGCATCTGAAACGATTTTTACTGTCGCTGGCATACCAATCACCAACACAATATTGCTAGGTCTCGTTGGCTACAGTATTGTACTAGCGCTATTATTTTATGTTGCATTTTCAGTGAAGCGAGGCCGGATGAACAAGCTGGTTGTTGGTATTCAATGGATTTATGAAATACTGCTCGATACTATTGAACAAGTTATTCCGGACAAAGCAACTGCCCGCAGGCTGGCTCCACTGGTTATTACTATGTTCTTTTGTATCATCATCAACTATTGGCTAGGCGTATTGCCGTTTGTTGGTGACGCTGTAACGTATCATGGTACACCGTTACTACGCCCACTGCCATCTGACATGAACGTAACCTTTGCGCTAGCTATTATTAGTATGATTATGGCCCAAATTTATGCAATTCGGGTACATGGCGTACTGGGTAATGCAAAGCGTTATCTACGTAACCCAATCAAAGACCCTACTGGTGCATTCGAAGGTATCTTAGAGTTCATTGCCGAGTTTTCTCGTGGTACTGCGCTGTCGCTGCGTCTGTTTGGTAACGTGTTTGCGGGTGAAGTCTTACTACTGATGGTGGGATACCTCAGTAGCTATCTATCGCCACTAGCGCTACCAGTCTTTATGTTATTTGAAATTTTTATGGGTGCAATACAAGCCTACGTGTTCTTTATGTTGACAACTGTGTTTGTTAGTTTGGCGGTTGCACATCACGGGGATGAGTCTACATCAAAAGCGACAAGCTGATATTAGACAATTTTATTTTTTAGTTTTATAATATAGACGATAATGAGTGAATTAATTAGCGAGAAAAAGTTTGTTATTGTTCCTGATATTCATGGCCGGTCCGATTTGTTCGGGATGGTTGCAGATGAATATACTGATGCTCAAATTGTCGCAATTGGTGACACTATAGGCCGGGGGCCAGATAGTGCCGGGGTTTTAGACATAGCTCAAAAGACAGGCACGATTTTGACATGGGGTAACTGGGAACTCTACATGATGGCCGGACTAGTACTTCATGACCTAGATACGCGTCGGGATATACAACATGTAGTAAAGCCATTTGAATATGATGAGCTGCAAAAATTTGCGGTGTCTTATGATATTGACACAAGCTTGCCACGTCAAAAAATGATAGAAAGTTTGACGGCTGCTATGCAAGAACGAGGGCATCTCAATATGCTTGCACGAGCAGCGATGTATTTTGAAACGGATGATTTTATAGCAATACACGCTGGGCTCACTGACGAGCCTTTGGTAAAACAAAAAGAACAATTGGCAAAGGTTAAGGGTACGTTTGATGAGCCAGCCCAGATAGTTGATGATGGACAATTTAGCTTGGCAACACGTGCTGAGGCATTCACAGCTACTGACAAGATAGTTATTACTGGCCATGCTCATAGTATTTTAGGTAATCGGGTTACTGCAGGCGGTAAGCGCGTGCGATTGGCGAGCAAGGTCAATGACGGTCAACCATTATATGTATGGCAAAGTTGGCAGGATGATAATGGTAGTCATATCGCAAAGTTCACACAAAGCTAACTTAGCGACATAAATATTTTTTCAATCATGTCTTCGGTTACTATGGCGAGCCCTTGCTCTGCCTCAGCTTTTTTATCCGGGTCTAGTAGTAAACCTAAACATCCAGAGAATCCCAGGACTCTGGTTTGACGGACGCATCGTAATTCTTTATTTGCAAAACCTAAATAAATACTTTCGCTTGGTAGTAGTTCTAACCCTATCCCTGATGGCTGAGGTATGTGCAGGACCCTATCTACGTACAATTCGTTAGGCTCACATTGCCACTCTATCTTTTCAGTATTGCCATCAGGGTAGTCTTTTTGGATTTTCCCCTTAAATACATTGTGATAGTAGACTTCTTCGGCTTGAGCTTTGGTGATTGATGATAACGATTCGGGCTGTATGGCAATTTTTTTACGCATGTGTCTATACTTATAATACTACTATGGAATTATGTAAAGGTCCTGGGAGATGACCCCTTGGCTGAAACGAAATAATTCGCTATAATCATTAACAGTAATAAGTAAGGAGAAAAAAAGAAATGGAACAATTAGCATTTGGCTTGACCTATGCTATCGCTGCTGGACTATGTGGTTTAGGAGTCGGTATCGTTGCAGGATCAGCTGTACAAGCAGTCGGTCGTAACCCAGAAAAAATTAGCGAAATACGGTCATTGATGATTTTGGGTATTTCATTCGTTGACGCCTTGGCTATTATTGCCATCATCGTTGCAATCATCGCGAAGTTCATTTAATACAAAATCTCGGGGTTTATTTTTAGTTTATGAATAGTCTATATACATTTGCAGCCGCAGAGACAGCCGAAAAGGCCGATCTTTTTGGCGTGCTTGGTATTGATTGGAAATTGCTGATTTTGCAGACGATAGCATTTCTGATAATGTTTTGGGTACTAAAGAAATTTGCCTATCCCCCGCTAACTAAAGCCCTGGATGAACGACAAAAGACTATCGAAGCAGGTCTGCAAGCTGCAAAAGATGCCGAGACAAAAGCCGAAAAAAGCCAGGCAGAGATCGAGAAGCTACTGGCTGAAGCTCGTACTCAGGCTAGTGATATCATGGCGACTGCCAAGAACGAAGCTTCATCAACTATCGAAGCTGCCGAGGAAAAGGCGAAAACAAAAGCACAACGCGTATTGGACCAGGCGCACGAACAAGTTCAGCAAGATATAGCAGCTGCTCGGAAAGCGCTACGCAAAGACACGATAGATTTGGTGGCGTTAGCTACTGAAAAAGTTGTAAAAGACAAGATAACAAGTGCCGAGGATAAAAAGCTCGTTAAAAAATCTGTCGAGGAAATTGAAATATGACCAACATCTCGCGCCGACAAGTCGCCCGCTACGCTGCAAAACAACTAGCTGACGGTGTAAAAAATCGCAAGGTAGCCCAATATTTAGCTGCATATTTGCACGAGAGCAAGACGAGTCGTCAAATTGACCTATTGATTGCAGATATTGCACTATTCCTACACCAAGAATACGGGCACAGTGCAGTACAAATGAGCTCTATGCACGAGCTAACCGCAGAATTAAAGCGACAGATTGTTAAAAATCTAGGCATCACAGGCAATCTAGAAATCAATGAAACAATCGATTCAGAGTTATTGGGCGGCGTTGTCGTCACTAGCGCTGGTAAAGAATACGACGGTTCAGTCAAAACCAGCATCAAACAATTAAAAGCACTAGGAAACTAAAGGAGATACCATGGCAGATACAATTTCAGTAAACGAACTTTCACGAGACCTAAGGGCTGCAATTGCTGATTTACAGGTCGATGGTTCGCTGCAAGATACTGGTATTGTGACGCGTGTTGGTGACGGTGTGGCGTGGATCTATGGCCTGTCTAGTGCTGGTTACAGTGAGATTTTGGCAATTGAAACTGACAAAGATGAAGTTGAGGCGTTTGCATTGAATCTCAACGAAGACGAAATCGGCGCGGTACTGCTAGGAGAGGACGCCGAAGTCAAAGCTGGTGCCAAAGTTCGCCTCACTGGTAAGGCTCTGGAAGTTCCAGTCGGCCCAGAACTACTAGGACGTGTAGTTGACCCACTCGGTCGCCCGCTCGATGGCCTGGGTGCTATCAAAACAAAGCAAACTGGTCCGGTTGAGCAAGCTGCGCCGGGCGTGATGGCACGTAAATCTGTGCATGAACCATTGATGACCGGAATCATGTCGATTGATGCTATGTTCCCTATCGGTCGTGGTCAGCGTGAGCTTATCATTGGCGATCGCCAAACAGGTAAAACAGCCGTTGCTGTCGATACGATGGTCAACCAAGCCAAGCAAAAAACTGGTGTCGTCAACGTCTACGTGGCAATTGGTCAAAAGCTCAGCAAAGTCAGCCAACTAGTTGAGAGATTAAAAGAAGAAGGTGTGATGGAGCAAACAATTGTGGTTGCAACTGGTCCGAGCGACCCTGCATCACTGCTGTATCTCGCACCGTATTCTGGGACAGCTATGGGTGAATACTTCCGCGATAACAAACAACACGCCTTGATGGTGTATGATGACCTAACTAAACACGCCGTTGCCTATCGTCAAATGTCACTACTACTACGTCGCCCACCGGGTCGCGAAGCATATCCTGGTGACGTGTTTTATCTCCACTCTCGCCTATTGGAGCGTTCTGCGAAATTGTCTGACAAATTAGGTGCTGGTAGCTTGACTGCTCTGCCGATCATCGAAACACAGGCTGGTGATATCTCTGCCTATATTCCGACTAACGTTATTTCTATTACTGACGGTCAGATTTTCTTTGAAACTGATTTGTTCTATCAAGGTATTCGTCCAGCGATTTCAGCAGGTCTATCAGTATCTCGTGTTGGTAGTGCTGCTCAGACAAAAGCGATGAAAAGTGTGAGCGGTAGCTTGAAGCTTGGTTTGTCACAGTTCCGTGAACTTGCTAGTTTCGTACAGTTTGGTTCAGATCTAGACGACGAAACCAAAAAACAAATCGATATTGGCCAACGTTTGACTGAAATGTTGAAACAACACCAATACCAACCTATGAGTATTTGGGAGCAAGTTGCTAGTGTGACTGCGATACAAAGTGGTGCATTTGATGTCGTTGCAGTAAAAAAAGTCAAAGATGCTCAGGAAGCATTGCTAAGTGATTTGTGGACTCACCACAAAGAGGTCATGCGAGAAGTTAACAGAGGTGACAAGCCCACCGACAAGCAGCTCACAGCAATCAAAAAGACTGCAGAAAAAGTTGCGAAAGGTTTCAAGGAATAGTAAACCATGGCATCAACCCGTCAATTAAAAGGACGAATACGCTCGGTCAAAAGCACCAAGCAAATTACTAAAGCTATGCAGCTAGTTGCAGCCAGCAAGATGCGTCGTGCCCAAGATTCTGCCAGCGCAACTGATTCGTATGCACAAACTGCGGCTGAGCTACTAACTCGTTTGTCACGTGACGGCGAGACCAAGACTCACTCACTGTATGCCGAGCGCACAGTCAAAAACCGTATAGTGATTGTCATCACCAGTAACCGTGGTTTGGCTGGTGCATACAACAGTAACGTACTAAAACAATACATCAACCGGCTCAAAGAAGATGACAGCGTCAAAGTCACAACCAGTGCGATTGCTATCGGCAAAAAAGGCGCTCAACTAGCTACTAGACTCAAGAATGACCATGTAATTGGTGTGTATAACGAACTAATGGAGCATCCAACTGGCCCAGCGCTCAAGGCGGTTGTTAATACAATTGTTGAACAGTTTGCTACTAAAAAAGTGGACGCAGTTGAAGTTATTTATACGAAATATATCAACAGTTTGTCGCAGGTTGTCACTACTCTACCTTTATTACCGGCTGGATTCACCGAAGTCGAGCCAAGCGAACATATGACACAAGCGATTTTTGAACCCAGCGCATCAGAAGTGCTAGAAGCAGCAACTATTCGTTTGATCGAAGCGCAATTGTTTCAGTCGATTCTAGACTCTGTTGCCAGTGAACACAGTATGCGAATGATGGCTATGAAAAACGCTACCGATAATGCAACAGATTTGATAGATGATTTAACATTAGCAATGAATAAATTGCGTCAGGCAGATATCACCCAGGAGTTGGCCGAGATATCTGGCGGCGTAGAAGCGATGAAAGTTTAAGGAGAACATTGATGAGTACAGCAGAGAAACAAAAAACAGGTAAAGTCATCCAAGTTGTGGGCGTGGTGGTTGATGTCGAATTTCCAAAAGGCCACTTGCCAGCAATTTTGGACGCTGTCCATATTGACTATGACAAGCGAACACTAGTGCTCGAGGTTGCACAACACCTCAGCGACACCACTGTTCGTGCGATCGCACTAGCTACAACTGATGGTTTGCAACGTGGTGCCGAAGCTATTGCAACTGGCACACCAATCAGCGTACCTGTCGGCGCTGCAACTCAGGGTCGTATGTTTGATGTTGTTGGTAATCCTATCGATGACAAACCTGCTGTCAAAGGCAAAACCGCGCCTATTCACCGTACACCTCCCCCGCTTTCTGAACAATCTGGTAAAACTGAAGTTTTAGAAACTGGTATCAAAGTTATCGACCTCATCGCACCAATCGCCAAAGGCGGAAAAGTTGGATTATTCGGTGGTGCAGGTGTTGGTAAAACTGTGATCATCCAGGAACTCATCAATAACATTGCAAAATTCCACAGCGGTAACTCGGTTTTTGCCGGTGTTGGTGAGCGTACTCGTGAAGGAAATGATTTGTACCACGAGATGAAAGATGCTGGTGTGTTAGACAAAACCAGCCTAGTCTTTGGTCAGATGAATGAACCACCAGGAGCACGTCTGCGTGTAGCACTGAGTGGTCTGACTATGGCCGAGAGTTTCCGTGACGAAGGTAAAGATGTCTTGATGTTCATTGACAACATCTTCCGATTCACTCAGGCTGGCGCCGAAGTGTCTGCCCTACTAGGCCGTTTGCCATCTGCAGTTGGGTACCAACCAAACTTGCAACAAGAAATGGGTTCACTACAAGAACGTATCACATCTACTCGTAAAGGTTCTGTAACATCCGTACAGGCCGTCTATGTGCCGGCAGATGACTTGACTGACCCAGCACCTGCGACAACTTTTGCTCACTTGGACTCAACTATTACTTTGAACCGTGCGCTCACTGAAATTGGTATCTACCCTGCGGTTGACCCGCTCGATTCAAACTCTACAATTCTAGATCCAGACATTGTTGGTCAGGAACATTATGAAGTTGCTCG
>JAUSMW010000202.1 GCA_030645815.1 Candidatus Saccharimonadota bacterium | reverse complement strand
CGGGTGTGGATTTTATTTCGATTGGTGCGTTGACCAAGCATTGTCGTGCGGTGGATTTGTCGATGAGGGTTTTGTGATGGAACAGCAAAATATTCTTGCTGCATTAGAAAAACATCCGGAAATAAACACAGCTTATATTTTCGGTTCAGTTGCGAAAGGTACAGCCCGGCCTGATAGTGATCTGGATATTGCTATTCAAGGCGATAAGTCCCTTACCACGGAACAACATATTGCACTCGTTGGAGACCTAGCACTAGCAACCGGTAGAGCCATTGATCTTATAGACCTAAAAACAGCAGGCGAGCCTCTACTCGGGGAAATACTGCAAGGCAAGAGGTTGTTAGGGGAGGATGCCGAACATGCCGAACTGATTAAACGTCACCTTTTTGATAGCGCAGATTTTTTACCTTATGTAAAACGCATGCTTGCGGAGAGAAGAGCACAATGGACAAAATAATCGTCAATAAAAAATTGGATTCACTTTCCCGCTGCATTAATCGTATTCAAGAAAAGTGCCCTACGGATGCTAGCGAACTAAAAACCAATCTCGACCTGCAAGATGTGATTGTGCTGAACCTCAGCCGCGCAGTGCAATTATGTGTAGACATAGCTGCACATACACTTGCTGCGTCAAACCAGCCAGTCCCGAACACCATGAGCGAGGCATTTCAAAGCTTGGAAGAAATGCAGATAATTAACACTCACCTTGCCGATCGACTCAAAAAATCAGTCGGGTTTCGTAATTTGGCGGTACACAATTACCACGATCTTAACTGGGATATAGTGTTTGCCGTTGCGTCAAAACATTTGGAAGACTTCAAACAATTTGCCAGAAATATAAGCGCCAACACCGGTTCATAGATAACTCGCTCAGAGCGATCAAATAACTTAGCATTGTAGGACATTAAAAAAGGCGGTGGTGTTTAATACAGGCCGCACCAAGTTGGAATCTTCGGAAAATATTAATGAGCAGACGTTAATTCCGACAGCGGAAACCGGGTGGATTTTATTTCTGTTGGTAGATTGACGAAGCATTGTCGGGCGGTGGATTTGTCGATGAGAATAATTTAAATCACAACTCACAGCCTTTAGGGCGATAAGCGACATCAATCGTTGTAGAGCAGTTCCAAGCTCCATCTACTGTGCGAGCCCAGGTTAAATTCTCACCCGTAAAGAAAGGCGTGGCATTGTTACCGAATGTGGCCACAATTGTCACTCCACCATCAGCTGCAATCGCAACCTGCGGAACTCCCGTACCAAGAGGCAAAGTAGCCCCTGTTTGTGAAGCACCATCTATAAGTGTAGAGCCTACAGCGCCAGGGTCACACTCATCCGCTGCAGAGCCAACGACCAAGGCACCCTCATTAATACAGGTCTCAACCAACGATCTTAGACCTGCAGATTCCGACATTACTCGCGCAGCCTGCGACTTAGCAGC
>JAUSMW010000196.1 GCA_030645815.1 Candidatus Saccharimonadota bacterium | reverse complement strand
CAACAGTCTTGCTCCCTGAAAATAAACAAGTTACAGGCAGACATGTTTAGTTCAGGTTGTTTCCATTTTATATCAATTCAGTATATGATTAAACAACTTATTTTCTATCATTAGTGTCCGGGCATTTATGTGAATAGATTCAACTGTTTACTATTTTCAGCGGTTTCTTTTTTATCCTCAGTTTCCGTAAGCAGTTGCAAAATTGGAGTTTTTTCGAATATTGAAACGCTGAGGATCTGTAAAATTGTGTAGAGACTGGCCTTGATATTGAGCCTCTTTTTCATAATAGCGACGAGCACATATGTCGATACTGCGATCCAGATTTGGGCTTTGACCGCATTTTTTGATGTGCCATAAAATGTCTTGATCCGCAGGTTCTGCTTGATCCACTTGAAAAACAGCTCCACCTGCCAGCGACATCGGTACAGTTTGGCGATGGTCAGTGGTGGTAGCGTAAAGTTGTTGGTTAGGAACACCAGCGTCTTGTCGTTTTCTGAGTCGTAGTATTTTACTCGACGAAGTTTGTCCGGGTAATCCTTGGTCTGATAAAAACCGGAGAATAAAATTGTCTGATCGCAAATCAAACCGGTGGTACGATCTACCGGATGGGAATAGACTCTGCGGTACTTGAGGTTGGATTTGGCTCTGGTCACGAAGAAGGCTGTGGCCTGAGAGAGAGTGTAAAGCCTTGCGAAGTCCAAGTAGCCCCGATCCATCACATAGAAGGCGCCTGGTTCCACGGGTATAATGTCGAGAGTGTTGACCTCGTGGAGTTTTCCGTCTGAGATGTGAATGAAGGTAGGGATGTTGCCCCGTAGATCCAGCAAGGTATGAAGCTTGATGGCTCCTTTGTTCTGGCGGAAGTTTGCCCACGGAAAAAGAGACAGGCATAGGTCGATAGTTGTGGCATCGAGGGCATATACAGTCTCGTTCAGTTCGCCAAGAAATGTTTCGGTGCGATATAGCTTGCGCGCTGTAACGATCAGTGATTGTGCCAAGTCGGCATAGATTCGCCAATCTCGTTGCTCGTTGGCATCCGAGAGAGTTGACTTGGAAACTTTGCCACGGATGCCCATGTGGTAAACCTTGCGGTTCTGGGCTCGCAGACATGCTTCGATGTCGCGCAGGCTTTCCCGATAGGTTATCTGGGCAAAAGCCATGCACAGGTACTGATCGAGACATGTAAAACTTATAACCTTGAAATCGCCTTGATAACGGGTCACACATCGGCGAAATGTGTGCATGGGCATGAAGTCCATGACTTGAGAAAATACCAGCTTGCCGACAAACATCGGTTACCTCCCCCTGAGTGTTCACAGGAGGATGGATTACTGGCTGGGTTAACTTCAAGTCGATAACAGGCATAAATGGTATTTTTATTACAGTATTCCAACAGGTTACAGAACTTTAAATCTCTAATGCCCGGACACTACTGAGTAAGTCTAACCAATCAGCTACACCGTAGCATATCACCTTAGCGACTTTATTGTTTGGAATCAATATCTTTCTGTTACACTGCCTAATCATACAGGGATTGATCTTGATGGATTTTGTATGCTATAAATCAGCCTCCTACTAACTTTATTATTCTGATTGGAAATAACTGACTATGAAAGGTCTTATTTTAAGCGGTGGAAGAGGTACCCGGCTTCGCCCTCTCACGCATACCCAAGCAAAACAGCTTGTGCCTGTTGCGAACAAACCTATACTCTTTTACGGGATAGAATCACTATCGGCGGCGGGGATAAAAGACATTGGCATTGTTGTGGGGGACACCAAGGCTGAGATCATGGCCGCTGTGGGCAATGGTTCCAAATGGAATGTCAGGATATCTTATATCGAGCAGAGCGCGCCATTGGGCTTGGCTCATGCCGTCAAAATTTCCGAGGGATATTTGAAGAAAGATCCCTTTGTCATGTACCTTGGGGACAATATCATTCTTGGCGGTGTGCGTCCTTTTGTGGAAAGATTTATCCGGGAGAAACCTGATGCGCAGATATTGCTGGCACACGTTCCCAATCCAAGTGAGTTTGGCGTTGCAGAGCTTTCCAGGGGAAAGGTAGTCAGGCTTGTAGAAAAACCAAAACATCCAAAGACAGACCTTGCCTTGGTCGGGGTTTACCTTTTTGACTCCTCAATTTTTGAGGCGGTAAATGCCATCAAGCCTTCAAAAAGAAATGAATTGG
>JAUSMW010000080.1 GCA_030645815.1 Candidatus Saccharimonadota bacterium | reverse complement strand
CCGCAAACTTCAGTTTTACCGGCTGGCCTGCGCGCATGAAGCCGATGTCATCGTTGGAAATCCACACCTCGGCGCGCAGTGTTTCATCCTTGGGCACCAGGGTCAGCAGTACCGTACCGGGCTGCACCACCGTGCCCGTGGTGTGGGTGGCCAGGTCTTTCACAATGGCGGCCTCGGGTGCCCGCAACTCCAGCAGGCCTTGTCTGTGGCTTTGTTTGGCGATCTCCTGGGTCAACTTATCCAGTGCATTGCCACCCGTGTCCTATGGGTGGAGTCTAGCTATCCCGGAGAACCCCGTTTAATACCGCGATGTAGATGAGTTCTTGGCCCTAAATCCCGATTGTTGCAAAGTCAACCCCACAGAAAAATTTATGGAAGGTGGAACATTGACGCTTGTTGAAAAGCTCGCCGGCACAGCGACAAGTGTTATCGAGGCCAATTACTGTGTTCGCTATCGTGGCAAAAACGGCAAAGAGGACTCCATCAAAACGACGGTCTACTTGCACATAACAAGTTGTGGCACCCCAGGTAAGCCTTGGTCGCCCTATTAGTTTTCTTAATTCCATTCATCCTATTTTTTATACACGAAAGACACTATGAGTCTACCTACCGCTGAAGAAATAACCAATTGGTACTTTATGGGCAACCAGCCGCTTCAACGGATTTAACATCGCAGACATCGATTTGAAATAACACCAAAATCCCCACCGTCTAGGTCAACAACCACATCGGTAGGATAAGATCAATTTGCATGCAGAGATTAATATATTTTTAATGCGAATTATTAAATATTAGTTTATTAGAATTACTTAAAAGTGCTTGCTTAATAATATTAAAGGAACTTGATGACATGACTTTCAAAAGAAAATTTTTGCTAACTTGCATTGCAATTTTTGTAGTATTTATTGGGTATAGATACTTGACCTATGAGCCGGGATATTGCCCTGCGACGAAGCACCTCATCAGTGACGCTGAGCTCATTAAATATTCTCTGTGGATACGAGAAGGCGAAATTGAGAATTACGGTGGAATTGATGCGTATGAAAAATTTTTCATCGAACGCAATCGCCACCCGGAAGAAGCCGGGCGCGACTTTGATGCTAACGATCCAAATTGTTGCAAGGTTTATCGAGGTGCTCGCGAAGTAAAACGCAATTGCACCATTGGAGATTATCCAATCTGTGTGAAGTTGAATTTCCCCCCACTGAAAGAGCCTCCAAAGGGGTATGTATATTAAAAACGGGAGGGTCGGACATATTTTTTTGATGATTGCGGAAAACTTCGAGAAAACTATTGAATGGTTCGGTTCTTTACAAAATTACCTATTTATTTGGAAATAAAATTATGCTCTACGACTGGACGCAACTCGGTGTAAAGGAAATAACCAATCTATATTTGTATGGACAAGCAACTACGCCTACTGATCTGACCGATGAGTTCCTTATCCGCCCAAAAGATGTAAGCAAAACTATTCGCTACGGTGCAAATATTGATGTTGACATGGTTTCGTACATGTCAACGGGGCCAGGGCGATTTGCGCTGGGACCAAAGTCAGAAATGGTGCAAGCATTTTTTTCTGCGGTAAGCGATATTTCTTGGATGGTGGCCGGGGTGCAGTACAAAAAAGCTGACATTATTTCCCACCTCCAATTGACCGCGAATAGTGATCAAATTAGTATCAAGCAAGTTGAATTGGCCGACACGTCCGGTGACCATTGGCAGCGCTCATATATTTGGAATTCTGGACTATTAAAAATTTCAGATAATGCGACGTTTTCGGTAGATTCCCAAGGCAAGCGCAGTATCAATAACTATTCAATCCGTGCGTTTGACGATGACTTTGATTTTGAGGGTGGTGGCCCGATTGCGTATGTTGCAAATGCGATGCTGGAGCCCCAAATAGACCCATGGAAAATCGGTCGCAAAGTAAATATCCACTTTGTGGACACCGGTCTGCCAACCAGAACCTATACCGCTTCTGATTATTTGACCGATGGTTTCAATAGCATTAGTCACGTTGTATCAGGAGGAAACTCATTGAAAACGCTGCCAGCTGGCGCTCTTTCT
>JAUSMW010000186.1 GCA_030645815.1 Candidatus Saccharimonadota bacterium | reverse complement strand
ACCAATCAAATGAGTGAATATGAAGACGGCTATTTTCTATGATATTAATGGAATCATCGAAAAAGAAATATCCACTTAATCCTGGTTGATAAACAAAGAACGTCAAAGCCAGAAATGTTACAAGCGCGATAAATGGGATTATGCTTTTTTTCATCAGATTTCGTCATCTACGGGGAGTGAGTGTGGTGAGTTGAATTCTGTTAACTACGGCTACGCGCACAGATGCGCGTAGCCGCGAATTATGAATTTTATGAATTGCGAGACAACTAGCTACATGAGTCGCTGAACTTTGAGCTATACAGCGGAAATGATTGGCAATCGGCAGTAGAAATAACAAAAAATCAAATGAAAAATATTGTTAATGCCGCAAAAAACATGCAGATCGTGAGATGTCCTTGTTTTGTTTATTATCCCTGTTAAGGCCTGGGTAAATATTTGGCCGATATTCCAGAGCCAGTGACCGCCCACTGCATTGATCCTGAACCACAAGTTGCTGTGTAAATCACACTGCCCCCACTGGCGGTTCCGAGCTCAGGAAGGGTATTCAATATTGCAGTAATTATTGAGGATGTCGTGGTACCACCGGAAACTTGCACTGAGGCAACATACTTACCGAAAATCGATGTTGGGAGTGGCATTCCAGCGAGAAGATTACTGGTGGCTGATGCAATGGTGCCATTGCTACACATCAGTCCAATTGATTGCACCGCAGGGCCAATCAAATTGCCGACTTCGGAAACTTTGGATTTGACTGTGTAATCCTGATAAGCCGGTATCGCTACAGCAGCCAATATGCCGATGATTGCAACAACAATCATGAGTTCAATCAATGTGAAGCCTCGCTGAATCAATCCGCTTGGCTTTAAATTTCGAATATGAGAATTCATTTTCATACTCCACTGGTTTGAAATTTAGGTGATGATGCACCGTTTGCTGCGCATTAATAAATTAGGAGACCCAAAGATCTCCTAATTTTATTTATGATTCTAATTAAGGTTTAGGCAAATATTTCGCAGGTACGCCTGTGCCAGTTACTGCCCACTGCAACGAACCGACACCACAAGTCGCTGTGTAAACAACGCTACCACCACTTGCAGTGCCAAGTTCAGCCATTGTTCTCAATGCTGCCGTCACTACCGCAGAAGTAGCAGTGCCGCCAGATACTGTAACGCCTGATACATATTTACCAAAAATTGATGCCGGAAGTGGCATCCCAGCCAAGAGATTTGTTGTTGCCGAGACGATAGTGCCGCCGCTGCACATTACACCAATGGATTGCAGTGCTGGACCCACCAAACTACCTACTTCAGAAACTTTCGATTTGACGGTGTAATCTTGGTAAGCAGGAATTGCCACCGCTGCCAAAATACCGATAATTGCCACAACGATCATCAATTCGATCAGTGTGAAACCCTTTTGTGCTGCTGATTGCATACGTTGCATTGTTTTCATGGTGAACTCCTAGTAGTTGATAAAATGAACTTTGCTTCTTCCCGCACTTTCAATGTAAGCAAAGTGCGTGCCAACTGATTGATTCTTGATTTTGATACTCGAATGACCAATATGTTGGCCTTGCGAAGTAGATTGTAGTGCAACTTCATGACAATAGTGAGGAATAAAGGTGTATTTCACCTAGGGAAAATAAGTTATTCCGTTCTTGTGCCGCAGAAATTGC
>JAUSMW010000182.1 GCA_030645815.1 Candidatus Saccharimonadota bacterium | reverse complement strand
AACTGCGGGCAGCGGTACAACACTGCTTGTCGGAGCATTTGCGTCAATGGTATTGAAAACCTCATTTGTGGTAATCGGTGGATTATTATCAAAAGTTATTATGGCAATACCCTTAATTTGTGTTCCGGTTGCCTGTTCTTGTTTTGGCTTGAGCGAGAACGTTACATATCCTTCGCCGTTATGCTTGTTAGGATCGTCCGGGGGCAGGAAGCCAAGCCTTGCGTCTGTTGGCGTTTCTCCAGTCAAAGGGTCTATCGTCCATAAATGCCAGAATGCTTGGTAAGATCCAAGGTTGACACCCGCCTCTATTTTCACAAGGATGTCCTTATCATTTACTTTCAACGGCACTTGCCCCTGGTAATATCCAAGGTTTTCTGGGACTGAGATAGTGTTAGCCCCAAACTGTATCTCTCCAAGCTTAAACTTGCTGAGATCAAGATAACTGCTAAGTGGTATGGTGATCCAAACTTCTCTGGCTGGAGCTGTAGCATTGGGATCATTTTCAAACAACACTTTATACGACAGCGATTTTGTGGACGTCACAAACAATTTTTCAGAATAACCATTTGGTCCAATGAATTTGTTCGGATCACGTGACTTCTGAATAACAGGAGCATAGCCGCGATGAATAACTTGCCAACCCGGATATTTACTCATCCATTCAGGTATGGAATCAAAACATGCTTTCATGGTTTCGATCCACGTTTTAAAATCTTTCAAGAACTTGGCTACCGCTGTTGTAGCATTAGCCCCCCCATGAGAATTGATGTAATTAAACCCATTATTATAATAACTGTTCATCATATCCGCAGATCCGCTTAAAATAAGGGCTTTTAACAAATCTGCATCACGCTGATAATAATCTAAATAAAACTCCCATTTCATTTTCGCCTTATACACCCTCCAGTCATCTGATGTCCACGCTGTCCACGTGTGTGTCGGATTATCAGGGTCTTTTCCTCCTCGAAGAATTTCACTCATTCTAAAGGCATTCTTATTCTTACTCAAATCAGAATCATCAAGCAGAGCATCCATTAGTTTATCTGCTAATATGACCGCAAACAGATTATCTGGAGTTATATCGCCACTTTCAAACCAAGGATACAACTCGGTGGTGTTTTCTGGTACCTTATCTTGGGATGGAGGCGATAATATATCTGCATCCAGACTCGGACTAGGTGTCTTCACGTGCATATCTCGCTCTGAATTTGCCGGCGCTACGGGTATCAAGTAATAAATTGGAGTACCATCTGAAACGCCAGTTTGCTCCCCGCCTTCCCCTTCAATTTTAATAGTGTAACCCTGACCATTTGGAATGCTCAATGCCACAAGTACACTTGATACATCATTATTTCCAGGATTAGATATCTGAAGCGTATATTCAACAATATCGCCAGGTCTCATTGTGCTAGGGCCGGTAATATCAAATAGCAAACCCGTATCGCTTGGAACTTGAACGTTTATTCCGTTTTCAAGTTCTGCCTCTGAACCATCTATGTGTCGAACAACAACCCTGTAATTCCCTGTCTTTATGCCACGCAAATCAAATCTTGCATACATTTCTGAGCTATTAATGAAGTTAGCTTGAAAAGATTCAATTGTATTATTATCATCAGATTTGAGCCAAACCACATCATTAATATCAAAGCCCGCTCCTTTTATTCCAATTGTTGCGCTTCCGCCATTTCCAACTCGGTTTGGCGTAATGCTACGTATAGAGAAGGTCATATTGTCTGCTCTCAGTGAGTAATTCTGCTGTCCATTTGTGAAGTTCTGACAATAGACCATGATATAATATGTGCCGGCCGGTGCCTTTGGAATTGTTATTTCCTGGTTTGGCTGAAGTGGTGCATTGTACAGGTAATCATAATGGCCACGATCAGGTAACGCTCCATAGCGAACATATAGTTCATTCGCTGCACTGGTGCTGCCGGTTAAGGTTAAGAGAATATCCTTACCTTCCTGTGCCTCAAATCGATAATACTTAGCCTGGCCGGTAACAATACTGTCATTCTGAGTAGTCCCGATAGTCAAGACGGGCAAATCGATCTGAATTTTACCGATACTGGCTCTGCTGTTGTTAGCTTTGCCCGAATCGCCCTCGTCGATTTGGTTATAAATGTCTGTCTTCACCAGCACGTAATACTCGCCCGGGACCACGCCAGGGATCGAGAAGTTCTGGTTCACTGGAGCCGCGGCATTACCTCCCAATGGCGATATGTGCTCAACATGTGCAATGGGCACGGCCGACAAGTCCCATGTTGTACCTGAAGAAAGATAGCATCCGTCCCACCAACCGCTGAATGTCGGATAGCTTGACTGATTAAGTATTGAGTAATTCAGCAATGATGTCTGCCCCGGTACACCTGTGGCAGGCACGATTATATCAGAGATCGTCAGGTCGGCCGGAAGCGGTCGTGATATGGTTATGGTAGTGGTGTCATAATCTGCATTATTATCTTTACTGCCATGCTCATATACCAGATTCGTTGAATCGGCCACCACGAAAACATAGTAATTGCCAGAAAAATTCACCGGCAAGGTAAATGGGGCGGTTGCTGTATAACTTTCGCCCGGTCCCATTATCCCTGAATGCTGACGATACCCGATAAATTGATCAGTGGCGGTATTGAGCGTTTCGTCCAGCGACAGATAAACCGCATCGTACCATGACGATAGGACTGTCGGTCCGGCACCGTTGTTGTGCACCGTCCACGATATCGAAACCGGTTGACCCGAATAGCCGGAATCGGGCGAGTTGACCGTTGTAACTGCAATGTCCGGCGAAGGCGTAAGGTATACGTCAATCAACTCTGTCTTAGTATTGTTATTCTCCGCCAGATATTCCGGTACTTGGTTATCCACGTCGCTGACCACGATAACATATTTTTTGCCCTCGGTTCCATCAGGAATCTTTACTGCGGCACTTTGCGAATAACTTTGGCCCGCCACCAGCGCACCATATCGACTAACAGTGCCTAATATAACGGCATTATTGACATCAAGATTTTGTGTTGAAGACAGATATATTCTGTCAGACCATGAATTCTGCCGCACCGTCCCGGTGCCAACATTTGTAACAGTCCAATTTACTGTGATATTTTGTCCAGACCAGCCCGCTACACCGCCGTCTAAAGCCGTAACTTGAAGATCAGGCGGCGGGGTTAATTTTACCTGAATAGAGACAGAAGACATATTATTCTGCTCGCCACCATATTCAGAAACCTGCT
>JAUSMW010000179.1 GCA_030645815.1 Candidatus Saccharimonadota bacterium | reverse complement strand
GATTCGGGGAGATTATAGTCATACGGGACTGTCCCTGGGCTTATTGCAAGAGAGTGGATATGCCAGACATAAAGTTATTAGGCATGTTGATGATGGAGCATGCAGCGGTTGACATTGACACTGGAAGAATCAGACGGTATTCACGGCAGCCAGCTTCACGATCTGAGGTTACTGTATTAGATTAAAGGAAGATATATTTAGAAGAGAAACTTTAAGTTGGCAGATTCGAAATAGTTATGGACAAACAGCATCGGACGGACTACAATATTGGACAACACGGACGGGGACTATCACGCAGACACGAGCTACATTCTGAACTCAAGGTTACCACAGAGAAGAAAACAACTATGTCGTACGAACTATTAAATACTATATGAGCAGGACATGAACGAACGGGGACATAGGTAACACTTTATTCTGGGTACATGGGTTACACATTTTGCCTATAATCAAGGCAAAAAGGAGGTAACCATGGCCTGGGAAGGAGTTACCATAATGGATCAAAGAGTTCGCTTCATATCAGAGTATTTAGAAGGGCATTTTTCAGTAGCGGAAATATGCAGGCAGTTCAGTATTAGTCGCAAAACCGGACATAAGTGGATAGTGCGATATGAGGACTATGGACCTGGGGGATTGGAAGATCGAAGCACTAAACCGCATAGTTGTCCTCATAAAACAAAATACGCAATAGTTAAAACAATAAAGATGGCCCGGAAGAAGCATCCGACATGGGGGCCGAAGAAGTTGCTGGATTTACTTTCAAGGCGTCATCCTGATTGGGAGTATCCGGCGATATCAACGACAGCGGATATCCTTAAACGTGCAGGGCTGATAACAGGCTGGAAACGCAGGATCAAACGGAACCATCCAGGATGTCCAAAGACAGAAGCAAGAGAGCCGAATCAAACATGGACAGCAGACTATAAAGGGCAGTTCAAGATGAGAAACGGGCAATACTGTTATCCATTGACGGTATGTGATATGTATAGCCGATATCTTCTGGATTGTGACGGGCATAAAGCCATATCACTGGAGAAGACCAAAGAATGTTTCACGAGATTATTCAGGGAACACGGGCTTCCGGAGAGGATCAGGACAGATAATGGAGTGCCGTTTGCATCAAGTGCAATAGCAAGGCTATCAACGTTATCGGTATGGTGGATTAAACTTGGGATATATCCTGAATTAATAGAGCCCGGGCAACCGCAGCAGAACGGGAAACATGAGAGGATGCACAGGACATTAAAGAAAGAGGCAACCATACCACCTGAAAAGAATCTTAAAACACAACAAGGGCGATTCGATAATTTCAGGAGAGAATATAATTCAGTGAGGCCGCATGAAGCATTGGAGATGAAAAGGCCGTCTGAACTATATACTGAGTCAAAGAGAAGAATGCCCAGGGAGTTGGGGCATTGGGATTATCCATCGCATTATGACGTAAGGCTGGTAAGCAATAACGGAGGGCTGAGGTGGAACAGTCACAGAGTGCCGGTGAGCCATACATTGATACAGGAATATATAGGTTTTGAAGAAATTGATGATGGTATATATAATGTGTATTATTGTGATTTTTTGATAGGGCGTTTTTTCGAGGAGATTCACAGAATAAAAGATTTAATAGAAAGGCAGCCGACAAGGCAAAGAGTGGTCAAAGAGAGTTACCCATGTTCATAGAATAGTGTTACCTATGTACCTGGAATAAAGTGTAACCCATGTACCCGGTTTGTACCAAAAGAACGTATAACCAGTCAGTGCATTGGAATGCGTACCAGCGGAGGCTTTTTGGACTGATGAAACATGAGCTTATCAAAACAGTCAATTGGCTTGATACATTGCTTCATGGTACGCATCCATGACATTTTCGTTATCTGCTCGGAGAGCGGAGCAGTA
>JAUSMW010000174.1 GCA_030645815.1 Candidatus Saccharimonadota bacterium | reverse complement strand
AATGGGAAATAATTACCATTTCCAGCATTTATTTCTTGATTATTTGAATTTCCAAAACATTCAGAATCAGAATAGGTAGGAGGTGCAAGATTTGAATCACAAATGTCATTGTATATTGGATTGCCCGTTATAGAAGGGCTAATATCAGTAACACAATTTACCCCACTGCTAAGTATTATATTTTGTGGGGGTGTAATAGTTGGAGGTGTTGTATCTTGAACTGTTATAGTTTGTGAAGCTGTAGAAACATTTCCACAGGCATCTTCAGCTCTCCAAGTTCTAGTTAAAGTATAGTTGTTGGCACAGTCACCATCGGTTCTAACTTCTCCAAGATAAGCTACTATTGGTGTGGCCTCACACGTCTCTGTTGCATTTATGTTTACTGCTATTTCTACCGCAGGTATTGCATTACATTCAGCAGTTACATTCGCAGGCACACCTGTCAATATAGGTGCAGTAGTATCTTCAACGGTAATGGTTTGCACTAATTTAGTTTCATTACCGCTACAATCGGTCAAAGTGTAGGTTCTAGTTACGATGTAAGGGTTTCCTTTACAACCGGAAGCTTCATTGTTGGAATCAGAAACAATAACGTTTACCGTTCCGCTACAGTTATCGGTTTCATCAATTATAGCATTAATATCTGCAGTAGGTATGTCAGCAACACATTGTAAACCAGTAATATCAGTAGGTGCTGTTGCTGTCGGTGCAATAGTATCATCAATGGTATAGGTATAGACAAATTCTCGAGAGTTTCCTTCACAATCGGCATAGGTGTAAGTGAAGGTTTTAGTTCCTTCACATCCATCATAAGTTCCACCGGTTGCAGGGCTTGCCGGAGTCGGAGAAAGTGAATTTCCGCAATTGTCCGTTACTGTCGGCAATTGAATGGTGGAAGTCACAGCCGAAGCCACACAAGCTACAGTTGAACCAGCAGGCGCAATTGTAGTGAATGGTTCGCGTTCGATAGTGTATGTATAGACAAATTCTTGAGAGTTTCCTTCACAATCGGCATAGGTGTAAGTGAAGGTTTTAGTTCCTTCACATCCATCATAAGTTCCACCGGTTGCAGGGCTTGTCGGAGTCGGAGAAAGTAAGTTTCCGCAAT
>JAUSMW010000151.1 GCA_030645815.1 Candidatus Saccharimonadota bacterium | reverse complement strand
TGTCGCAACACGCTATCTTGCTAGTTATCTGGGGTGGCATAGAGTGATTGACCGTCTTGGTCAGAACGTTACACCAACCCTTTGTTTCCAAATGTCACTTGGAAAAACAAGACAATTTCAACAGTTAATTACTACATAGCCTAATTAATCATATATAAGTCTCAGAATTATTTTAATTATATCGAGAATTTACCAATCAAATAACAACTAACTCAATCAGCCGTAATCCAACGATCTCGGGTTTTAATGAAGCGTTTGGTTTCAACCGGTGACCAAGTATTCGGTGTCATGGGGGCTGACACCTTGATACGATAATCACAGACATAGCCCGTTGCACGAGCCTTTGTGCATCCGATCTTTTCAAATCCTGTGATTGATATTGAACGCTGAGCTTCTTTCTGGATTGAACTAGTTATACATAACAGAGCTGCGTAGGGATCTCTACTTTCCCTAACATATTTGCACTGATCACTCCTATCCTGTGCTAGCTGACCAGCTTCATCCAATTTCCCTTGAAGTGCTGACAACATTTCCTTCTCCGAAGGTTCATTTGCACTGGCAACCCCTGATGAAAATACAGCAGCAAGTGTCAGTGCTGATAAAACAAATAATTTGCTCATTATTAATCTCCTATGTTTTTGATTATTTAATTTGTCTCAACCGAACTCGCAGCTTGCAAGAATGCTGAAGGAGTGATGAAAATGCTTTTGAAGTATATTTTCATAATCCAGACATCCATTGGTTCATTCACCTGAAAGCGCATCAAAAATCTATGCTTTGAGATTCGGTACATAGGGTAGAACGCAGCTAAATTAAGAAATGGGTGAAATTGTTTTTCTCAGAAACATTTTTCATTTCTGGATTTTTTTTACCCATTTTTTATTTTTTTAGCGTTTAGATGAATAAGGCTGGCATCTATCGACATCAGTCCATTAATCAGAATCTAATTTCAAAGGACATCAATCATGAATCAACAAGAGTATGAAGATGGTTATAAGTCAGGAGTGGCATCAACAATTGATCAAAGGAGAGGAGCTCGCGATGCAATCAATGATCAGAAAAAGAGAGCTAGAGAAAACGAAGAGTCATGGAAAAAAGCCGTGAATACTTATCATGTGCGTGAAGAAAACGAACGTCAGTTGCAAGAATCGAAGCGTGAACAAGAACGCAAAAAACGGGAATATGAACAAGCTCAGCAACAAAAGAAATTAAAAGGTAAGCAAGCAGAACCGCCGCATATTAACAAGCCAAAGAAGAGTGAATGGAGTAACGGCGCCGCTATTATAGGATTTCTTATCTGTGCAGTTTGGGCTGCGACTCAAGCACAGGGATTAGGCGCCATGATAATTGCCGGACTTATTGGAGCTGTCGTGATGGGGCATTTTTATGAAGTCATTATTGGTTTTTCGATTTTAATAATGATCTTCGCGGGAGTGGCTAATTATATATAGATAATGGTAATTTATTATGTATGCATTTTCGATCTATCAGGGAGAACAACAATATTTTATGAAATCGATATCTTATCCATTGTCTCTGCTCAACAATAGCTTATCTCACAGAGGAAGTAGAAATGAGTTCAATCGACATTTCACAAATTACTATGTAGAACTTAGTAAGTTAATGATGAGTCATGTCAAGAGACAGCTTTTTATACATGGGTTTAATGGCGATCTAAAGAGCGCGACAGAAGAACTTTGGGCAGAAATCTTTCAAGAACATTATTTATCGGTCTTTGAAACGCGACCAGACTCAGCTGAACGTTTAAAAGCACTGATTAAATCTCTTGAGTCCCCTTCGCATGGGGATCTATTCAAACGGAAGACCGAAGTATGGATAAAAGAATTTAATGAAAAAATTGAAAAAGTAATGGGATTTCTTGGCCATTCCACTGTTTCTACGGATGATGAGACACTAGAACAACGAGCAAAAGCGGTAAACAGTGAATTGAATATGCTTAGGCAACAGGGTTATGAGTTTTTGTCTCAATTATTTCAGTATGATGCCAATTATCAAGAGAGTATTGAATTGGAAAAAGATTCGGGTACTTTGGGAATGAGTGATGATGTGGTTTTGGAGGAAGTGGCTGAGGGTAATAATACGCATGAGGCAGATAAAGAATATCGCAACGCTTTCAAACAGCGAATTGCTACACTCAGGGAAATAATCGAAGCAGAAGGGGAAGCGGCAGCAGACAAAAAAATGGAAGTTACGGGTGGTGCCAAGTTTTGCATCACAATGGATGAGATCCTGAGTCAAATACCTAAAATCCTGATGCCAGCAACACCTATGTTGTATTGGCTGATTAATAACCGGGTAAGGGATTTTATGCGCCGCTTTGCTAAAGATCCCTTAAGAGATTTCACGGAGCCTGTACATAAAAATGATGAAGATACAAGCGAACCGATCGATCCTTTTTTAAATCGTCAATCGGTAGATTCCGAACAAAAGGTATTGAGTCTCATAGACGATGTTCAGAAGTTACTGCAGCAGCCAGTTCACAAAGCAAAAGCTTTCTTGCAACGATCTGATCTTACCAAGAAACAGTACAGCCAAGGTGAAGCAAGGCTACAGCGCTGTGAAGATCGATACAGTATGCATATGGCTGTATTTGGGCTTTTAGTAGAAGAATTCACTCAAGAAGAAATCGCTTCAGAATTGGGCCTCACGCGAGATCAGGTTCGTGGCCGAGAGAGAGAAATACAAGATTTGTTAAAGGAATTAAGAAACCAGGATGAGTCCGGGAGAGAAAATGATGAGTAATAAGAAAGGTAATCACGAAAACGACGATATTTTTGCGTGGTTGAAGCCTCGTCTGCGCTTGCCGGAAGAAACGGTAATCGATGTGCCTCCACTGAAACCAGAAATTCTGGATCACGCGTGGGATGCGGCTCAGGCACATCGACGCTATCAACTGAAGTATGGGTCTTATCATGAACGTTTACTTCCTTTGGCAGCATCCGACGGCACACTCCGCGATAGATCAGTTCGCATCAATAATATAGGTGGTGAATGGAGTGTAACGCGCGAAGAAATTCCGGGCGATCCTGAGTCACAGATTCTTAAATTCAAATGCCGGGAAGAATTGATTCCGCACTTGCAAGGACGTGAAGTCAAAGTTCAAATCGGTATGGAAACATTCGTGCTCGGCCTAGTGAATCGAAACGGTGTAGCAGAGATTGAAATACCGAAGGGAATCGATATGACTCAAGCGATCGATGTGTGTATTCAAGAACGGATAGATCTGTAAGAAGGATAAGTTACCATGACACACTTTGTACCGCAGCATTGGTTATTGTTTGCTGGGCCTTCTGATACCGGACTAGCTGTTAAGCTGGAACCGGTCATGAGCAAAAAGGGTGTATCGCTTAGCTTTACGCCGGGCCAAATCGGGGAAAGTTTAGATATCGAGCTTACAACCAACGAGAACGATAACTCACCATCGACAGATGCTTACCGTGCTCTCGAAGATTCGGCACAAAACGGAGGGGGCTGTGGATATACGTTACTTCAAAGTGAGGGTCATCTTCGAAATGAGGCCACATTCCGGTTTCAATTCGAGAAAAAGTATCTAAAGGGTGACGTGTTGCAGAATGTAAGTGGTGCCAGCGCCGATCTGTTGTTCGGATTGGCGGTTGTCACGGCGGTACGAGATGATTTGGAATATCGACCGTTTGCAGCAACCGGCATTTTGAGTAAAGACGGTCAGGTACAGCCCATCGAGGGACTCCGCGCAAAGATTAATGCAGTACTTAACATCCCGGCACTATCCGGCAACGGCTTGATTTTTTACCCCAAAGCAAACGACAAAGATATCGATGTCGAACTTCGTCACCGAGTTGAACAAGCGCAGATAGACCTAAAAGCAGTTGAACGGCTGGAGGAAGCTGTTGAATGCCTGGGTATACCGATTCAAGGAACTTGGTTAGGAAACCCGTATCGCCGTCTCGATGTATTTGAATATAGTCATAGGCGTATTTATTTTGGGCGTGAAGATGAAGCTGACTATTTGGCAAAGAAATTATTTGAACGCGCAAAACTCGATCGGCCAAACCTGCTCATTCTCGGTCCCAGCGGAGGGGGTAAAAGCTCACTGGTTCAAGCGGGATTGATCCCAGAACTTGAGAAAAGATTCAAGGATCACACTCTATTACTCTTATTCAGTGTCTTTGACTTGAGGAGTGCGGCAAACAAAGATGTCCGCGCGATTGCAGCTTCAATCCGATCCTCATGGAGCTTATTGCCCGGTCTGGCAGGTTTAGCTGTTAACAGTTCTTCAAAGCAAAATGCCGATATCACACCACCGGATATATTCGCAGCGCTTGTTAGTGATCTTATAAGTTGCTTGCCCGATCAGACCTGTTTCGTGTGGGTGCTGGATCAGCTGGAACAATTTTTTACCCTCGGATTAAGTGAAGAAGCCGAAGCAGCATTCATTCATTTTCTGCGCGAACTACAAGCAAGAGGAATCTGGATCGTCGCAACTTTCCGCAACGATTTTTACAGTGCTCTGCAAGCGCATGACGGAATATTAAGCATTTTCGACAAGGATGCGACCCATGATCTTGAGAAGCTCAACGAAACAACGATTGAGCGCATCATACAAAAACCGGCTGAGCTTGCGAAGTTGGAATTTGAGAAAGATGACCAGAAATCAGAACTATTGTCATTGAAGCTTAAAAATGATGCGCTTGGTGGTGGCAAAGACATTTTGCCGCTACTGGAGTTTGCACTTTATCAACTTTATGAGAAACGCGAACTGAAGAATGGTCGGACTCAACTAACCTGGGCTGCTTATGAGGCTATGGGCGGTTTGCAAGGTGCAATCGGAAACCGTGCCGATGAAGTCCTGCACAGTCTTGACCAGGCCTCACAAGAAACACTTGGCCGCGTTTTGCGTACTTTAGCGAAACTTCGTCGTGACTCGGTGCAGACTGAAAGTGGAAAGAGTCCATTTATTGCCAGTGTTGTGAATGTGGAACAATTTACATCAGGCACACCCGCACGCCGCCTGGTCGATGCTTTTGCAGATGCAAGACTCTTTGTGCTTGATCGCGATAACGAAGGTATTGCACAAGTACGCGTCACACATGAAGCATTGTTCACACATTGGGCCAAAGCAGACAAGATTCTGAAAGACTCGATGAAAGATATGGTGGTGCGCGAGCGTCTGGCTGATAGCGAAGTGCACTGGAAAGCCAAGGATGAGGCGGTGAGTCTGTTATTGCAGCCAGGTTTACCGTTAGAGGAAGCGGAGGATCTGCTCGCGCGTCTGGGTGATGAATTGCATCCAGACATCATTCACTACATCAAGCAATCAGTCATTGCCGATCAGGAACGAAAACAGAAGGAGTCGGAAGCCCAGCGACGCAAAAATCGATTTGTAAGTATTACTGCTGTCGTTCTGGGTATCTTGCTGATTGTAGCTACAGGTGCGATTTATTATGTCAATCAGGCTCGTAACGAACAGGCGGCGATGCTGGCTAGCGCATACTTTAGTGAAGGCGCCCGGCTTGTCGACGAGGGACGGTCGAAGGAAGCGTTAGCTTACCTAGCGCAAGCGAGTAGCCTGGACTCCAACGCAGACTTTGCCGCTGGGCGCTTTGCAGCATCACTACTGCTTTCAAAGAGTCATTATAAGAGTATCAATACTATTCGAATGCCAGATTCTTGCTATAAAGTCGATTCAGTTCAAATTAGCCCTGATGGACGGCGGGCTCTGATTTCTTGTGGCTTAACTTTTGTTTGGGATACTCTCACTGGGGAATCAACGTACTTAAAAGTGGAGCATGGGAGCGATTTCTTTTCAGCTCAATTCAGCCCCGATGGACGCTGGGTACTAACTGCGTCTTTTGTAGCCCAAGTATGGGATGCTGCAAACGGAAAGCCAGTGTCGCTAATTATGCATAATGTTATTGAATCAGCCCAATTCAGCCCTGATGGACGTTGGGTGGTCACCGCTTCTCGCGATAATACGGCCCGAGTGTGGGATGCTGCCACAGGGAAACAGATGTCGGAACCAATGAATCATGAGGACGAGGTTCTATCAGCCCAATTTAGCCCTGATGGACGTTGGGTGGTCACTGCTTCCCGCGATAATACGGTTCGGGTATGGGATACTGCCACAGGAATGCCAGTGTCGAAACTCATGAAACATAAAGACAAGGTTTTGTCAGTTCAGTTCAGCCCCGATGGGCGTTTGGTGGCTACCACTTTATCGGATTACAAATTTCGAATCTGGGATGCTATGACTGGGGCGCCGGTGCCGCAACTGGAGAAGAATGATGAGAAACTCCAATTCAGTCCTGACGGGCGTTGGGTGGTCACGGCTTCTCGTGGTATGGTTACGATAACGAGAATTGCTACAGGAGAATCAGTGAGGTGGCCAATAGAATCTGAAGATTCTGTGAAATCCATTCAGTTCACTTCTAACGGACGTTGGCTAATCGCAACCGCTTTTGATGAGACAGTTTCGCTTTTGGAAATTCCAACACCAGATTTGTTGCCTTCCTATGAAATTCAATATGGCTTGGGCAGACGAATTGGATCTAGTCCAGACGGGCATTGGGTGATCACGGCCAACGGAGATACGGCTCATATATGGAATGCAGCTACGAGAGTTTCTATAGCACAACCTATGGTACATAAGAAAATTATCGAAAGACCAATATTGGGTTTAGATGGACACGAACTTCGGGTTGTTGTTTTGTCAGCCCAGTTCAGTTCTGATGGTCGTTGGATAGCTACCATTTCTTCGGATGATAGCGTTCGTGTTTGGCATACTGCTACAGGAAAATTGGTGTCAGCAGAACCAATGGTACATAAGAGTAAAATTAACTCAATCCAATTTAGTCGTAATGGACGCTGGGTTGTCACAGCATCTGGAGATACGGTCCGAATATGGGATGTAGTAACGGGAGCACTAGTGTCCAAGCCAATGGTACATAGGGGTTTTATCGAAACAGCTGAATTCAGCCCCAATGGGCGTTGGGTGGTCACGCTTTCGCGACATTATGGGACTCAAGATCAATCTGCTCAAGTTTGGGAAGCAGGCACGGGAAAACCAGTGCAGCAGTCAATAAAATATGGACGCTTTGTTTACTCGGCTCAATTTAGTCCTGATGAGCGTTGGATAGTGATAGCCTCCAGTGATAAAAAAGCTCGGGTCTTTGAAGTCGAAACGGGAACGCCGGTATCGCAAACAATGCAACATGGGAGCATTGTGTGGCAGGCTCGGTTCAGTCCTGATGGACGTTGGATTGTGACATCTTCTGAAGATCAAACAGCGAGGGTATGGGATGCTGCTACAGGAGCGCCGGTATCACAACTAATGAAACATAACGATCGTGTTTATTCTGCAGAATTCAGTCCCGATAGTCGCTGGATTGTCACCACTTCTCGTGATAAAAAGATTCGAATATGGGAAGCCGCAACTGGTAAACCGGTTTCGGTGCCCCTTGAACTTCAAGGTCAGACTGAATTAACCCGATTTAGCCCCGACGGTCGGCGCATCATGGTTGGATCAAATTCTTACCTAGAAGCTTGGGAGATTCCATGCTTCCCGGAAATCGGCAGAGGTTTTACTGAATTTCTTGAGCGAGTATCGGGTTATGTCGTCAACAGCAAAAATACGCTTCAAGCAAAGGGCAAGGATTCAACGATAAAAGAATTGCGGGAATGGACTGCGGTTTCTACCGAGCTGACCCAGGAAGAACGCAAATTCATCAATTGGTGGCTCAGCGATCCGATTGAACGGACTGTGACGCCCACCAGCAAACAAACGGTCAAGGAACGGATACAGATGCTGATTGATCACGAAACCATTGCAAGCCTCAACGAGGCTCTTGATTACTATCCGGGTCACCCCATGGCGCTGGCCAAACTTGCCGCTGCAACTTGGCGCGAAACAAAAACAGATCAGCAAAATGATATTCGTCCACGCGTTGCGTTGTGGACCAATCTCGCTCTAAAGTATGCTCCCGACGATACTGCCGTTCGCGCAGTTGCGGAAAAAGTGCTCCAGGATATAGCACAGCCAAACTGATCTTTTATTTGCTTGTCACAAAACCGAATCACTATTTTGGTCCGGTTTTTATTTCTTACCGGAATTTCCCCAATTTTCATAGTTTATTCGATAATACATAAAGCGAAAAAACAATCATTTCTCTGAGCTATGTCTGCAGTTCAATGATCTAGCAAGAAAACTAGCGATTAAGAATTAAAGAGCGGGACTCTCTAAGATAATGGAAATTAATTGTATTGGTTAGATAAATATTTAAACTTAAGAAGTTATCAAACTAAAATTCTATTTTCAACGGATCATTTCATGCGTCTCGTAATTATTGTCATTGTTGTTTTCCTAGCAGGGTGTGGAAGCACTATCGGTACTCGACAAACAGCTCAAAATATGAGCTCGAAGTCAGCAGTCGTTGAACGTTCTCAGACTAAGCTCATTACTTCTAACAAAAAACAACTATCCATGAAACAACCATGGGTAACTCATTCTGCTGGTAAATTGCTTAAGACTACTCCTCATTTCAGAATCTACACGTACTCTCAGCCAAGTAATACTCTGGACGATGAAAATGGTTGTAGATATCAGGCTGCCAAATTTTCTGTTGTTCATGAGAAAGATCTTAATCGAAGGTTTTCACGTTCCTATCTTGATGAGCTTATCAAAAGCCATGATTTTTTTGGGGAAGGGCAATTACGGTGTGGAAATATAAAAAGAATTACAGTATTAATTTATATCGATGGGTTGTTTCGTAATCATCTTGGAGAATATACCGAGCGCGTTGATTCTATTGGAAGCCATAGCGATCATCCCTTCGTGTCGATAAGCTTAGTATATGACTCTGCTCTTCGTACAATCCGATCTGAAATACCGCTGTTCACAGCGTTTCCTATCCACCCTGCCAATATCGAGGAAGAGTTAGAAAGTGTAAATTCGACTATTGCTTATAAAGCACGAGGGCGCTCAAAAGATTCTCAACGTGAGATTGATGAGATGGATGCAGTTTGCGCAAATCGGGTAGGGCCAAAAATGGCGAAATATTACCAAGAAAATTTCCGCTCCAAGGGCTACAGTCGAATTCCAGAATTTCTCCACTGCGGACAATTCGATCGTTTAAGTAGCAAGGATTCAGATTATGAAAAGGGACGTATATTCATGTCCTTTGTTCGCGCCAGCGATCAAGTTTGTAAATCAAATACACCAAACGGTGCCACTGCTTTCACACAAACCCGGGCATGGCAAAAATGCAAGCAGGATCGCTTGGGGAATAAATTCGATTGCGAAGATTTGCCTTCAACAGATAAAAATATCTATGTTGATCAATCGCTTGCTAGTAAATTTCAATATTATTGGCGTGGTAAACCGAGCGATTTTGGTGCTGCGTTAAAAGAATTCTCTAATGACCCGCTATTTTCAGAGCTAACGCAGCTTATTCAAAATTTTAGCCAATTGTTAAAATATGATGGGTGCGTTAGTGATACTCATCATTTAATACAGACTAATCTCCTCCGTTTTGCAAATGGAAAAAATTGGCTCTGTAGCAATTAATTGTTGAATTGCAAGTCAAAGATGCATCGGAATGTAGAAAGAGGTATGCATCATGAAAGCAGCTGAATTCAAAGATTGGATAAAATCGATTGAACGGATGAGCCACAGTCAGCGAGACAAGCTT
>JAUSMW010000150.1 GCA_030645815.1 Candidatus Saccharimonadota bacterium | reverse complement strand
ATGCAACTGTTGATCCAAACCCGTCAACTGGATTGCTAACTCCAAACTTAACGACCTTGTTAAAGTGTGTACCAGCTGGAACTACTTGGGGCTCGACCGTAGTATTTCAGTGGAATGGTGCTAACGCTCAGCGGTATGCTGTTCATGTTTCTGATAACAGGAATTTTACCGGGTATGCATTTAGTCCAAACATTAACGGTGGTACTGGAACATTCAAGACCTACGGTGGTGGTGGTTGGACAGATGGTTATACAAGCACCCCTCTGACGCTAAATGGGAGATTGAATTTGCAACCTGGTAAAACATATTTCTGGCGGGTTTGGGCTTCAAACGGTCCAGATTATATAACATACGATCAACAGTTTTATACTGGCTACCCGACAACTCTTTATATGACCGTTTGTTCTGGATCAGGTACAGTGGCAACTCCTTTACTTATCCAACCAAAACCCTCAACAAACGGCGTTCCAACGCCAAATATCAATAACCCGGTTGACTTTATCTGGACACCTGTAGTTGGCGGCACTGCTTATATTTTAGCCGTATCTGATAATCAGACTAACTTGGAAAGTCTTCAAGGTTTTTGGCGAGCAACAATTAGCCCAACTGCGTGTTCGACTACTTGTCATAAAAACTGGAATGATACTGCTTGGCTAAGTTGGGGTAAGATTCCTGTAAAAGATTTAATTCTCAATCCGGGGCAAACCTACTACTGGTTTGTTTGGGCATGTAACATTAATGGTGGTTGTACACTTGAAGGACACACAGCGACTTCGAGCTTTACAATGTCTGGGGTCAATCAACAACCAGCCACCAATTTGAACGTAGCTGTCGGAGCTTCTGATACTACTTTCAGTTGGTCTCCGGCTAATGATGGCGCCAGTGGACTTACAATTAATCATTACCAAGTTTTACTAAAGCAAGGGTCTTTAGGTAATAATTTTTCGGTTGGTAGCTATTGGAAAAAGAATGTAGGTAAGATCGAGTGTTTGGCTGGTATTTGTAATACAAAGTTAAGTAGTACTACCTGGAGTTGGGTAAATGCTACAACTGGTACAGTAATAACTAATCCTGCAATTCCACCAAACCCACTTTTTAAAGGTAGCTGGTATTGGATTGTGATCGCTTGTAAAACTGCTGCCTGTGA
>JAUSMW010000147.1 GCA_030645815.1 Candidatus Saccharimonadota bacterium | reverse complement strand
TGGAACCTTAACATATTTGTACTCGTATTCCCCCTTATTGTTCGTTATTTCAATATCCACCTTACTGCCTCCCACTGCAGACCATAAAAGATTTACACCGCCATTAGCAGAAGATCTAGACGCCCACTGGGGAACAAGCGGAGTGGTAGCAAGACATCTGGTATCTTCGTTAAAGGTATTAGAATCTTCAGAAGCTGCGCTAGAATCGGGATTTCTCAGTGTAGCGGTGCATGTTGATTTTGTGATGGTGTTGCTATCCAGTGTTACTGCACCGTTGCGAGCTAGTGCTTGTCCCTCTAAAGTAGCACCTGTAGCCATTGTGATGCTTGTTAACGCAAGGATATTTCCCTTCAAGGAAGTATTCGTACCAAGAGTTGCAGAACTTACCACTTTCCACCATATGCTACAAGCATTACCACCTACAATATTTGCGGTACCTGAGGTAACAAGGGTAGCAGCTGATCTAAACACCCAAACACCTGTACCACTAAGTGTTAGCGTTCCAGATAAGGCAAAGGCGTCGGCGCAGTAGACACCGGGTACTAAGGTTAATCCAACCAAATCCTGAGTTCCAGGATAGGTAACAGTACAAGTGGCATTATCTCCTAAACTAAGGTTGTCGTAGGCAGTGCCTAAGTCGGTTTTAGCTAGGCCGAGCAAGGATGCGTTAGTCACACGACAAGACTGATCCCCATCTCCTACATAGTTTCCATCTCTGTCATAAATAGTTCCGTCAACTTCGGTGCATGTTGGTTCGATGGCAGATCCAGCGCCTGGTTCCAAACCAACATTACCAGTTATAACGGATGTCCCGGTAGCAGTGATGGTAGTACCGGCTATGACCGCAAAACCATCAGCATTCCCAAGATCTGGAGACGTTGCTGCATGTGCTTTTGATAGAGGTACAAAAACCAGCAGTATTGAAATAACGAGAGGTAGTGCGAGAAGCTTTATTTTATTCATAATTACATCACTTAACTTATTTCTTAATACTGCGTCTTGTCGCAATACTTGTCAAGCACTGTGTGGGGCATCGGCTGTGGGCGGGTTTCGTTGCTTCAATGCCTCATCAATCAAAAACAACTGATTTTTTCGAAGAAGGGGAAGTTTGTCTTGCGCAAAGAAGCCGCATTCGGAGACCTCGTGGGAAGGCTCAAAACTACCACCAATTAAAATTCCAATGTAACACATATCCAGACGGGCAGTATCACGGTCGGTACGGGTCTTAAGGGATTCGTCGATGCTGACGACCAAGCCCGATTCTTCTTTGATTTCTCGTTCAAGTGCTTCGC
>JAUSMW010000077.1 GCA_030645815.1 Candidatus Saccharimonadota bacterium | reverse complement strand
ATTTTCCGCTGCAATAATATCGCATTGATGTAGAGCATTGACAATTTTTCTGTGTACTTTGGAACCATTTCGACGCTCTGCTTCCGTTCCACCGATTATCTCAGAACGGAATTTCAGGAAAAATGCGCTGACCACATCGCTAAATGCCAACAAAGGATCGATCCCACCTGTTTCAACGAGGGTGCGATGAAATTCAGAATCGCCTCGTATAAATTCTTGCGGATCGTTCGTTTGATCGAGCTTATCACACAACGCAATGAGCGTATCGAAAATTTTCTTATCAGCAGAAATAGCTGCCATGGCATATTGTAACGAGCCGATTTCAAGCACCATCCGAGTTTTAAGCAACAACTCCCTGGGATAATCATCTATCAAAAAATGAAATCCTAATATTTCGCTTATACGTTCCATATCAACTGGACCAACGGTCAACCCTGTCCCGGTCGTAGCCTTAATAACCCCTATAAAATCGAGCGCCTTATTTGCTTCGCGGACAATTATTCGGCTGACCCCGAACAATTCAGTCATCTCCTGTTCGGTTGGAAGCCGATCACCTACTTTAAGACTATTATCTTCAATATAATCTCGGACTTTTCTAATCACCACATCGCTCAATCTTTTTTTCATACAATCATTTCACCTATATTTGTCAGTTTTCTGTGCTTTTAATGACATAACGCTAAAGTCAGCCGGACACAATTTTTCCAGCCGTAAATAGCCACAGGTCTCGGCAACATTTCAGACTGCAAGAAATTTCTGCCAATCTCAGAAATATCTCCTAGTGAGTTATTGCTATTGCTCACCGCTCGTATTTTTGCCAGGACGCGAACATCGATCTTTATTGTCGATGGTAAACCATCACAGAAGTAGGCCACCATTATTCACCATACAGGTCGCTCCCTCGAGAATGGCTTTAGGCAGTTGCCGCCAGGCTTCCGCCGATAATTATTAAAAGAGAACCGACCAGCAATTTACTAAGATTAAGCTCCTGCCATTCACCGAAGATCAAAAGGCTCAGCACTACTGCAACCAGCGTATTCATGTTGTACAGTGGTACGAGCTTGCTGATGGGGACACCATATTTTACCAAAGCAATGCCGACAAGACCCATGCTTATACCCCAGCATAGTCCAACTCCGGCTGCAAGTAGAGCAGATTTCATAGAAATCGTTCTATCCGGCATAATTACATAAAGGCACAGCCCAACAATCAAAACACCGATGCCTGCGGTGATTATCAGCCAGCTTGTGGCGATGCCAGCCTGATTGCTGAGTTTTTGACAGATCGCAAGAATACCCAATAAAATGGCGGGCATAATGCCACCAAGAAGTATACCGGTCAGTTGTGGAGACATCTTCAAATATCCTTAAATATGAAATTTCTGAAATATAGACGGATCGTATTTAATGCTGAACTACTCGTATCAGAAAACTGATTTATGCTGATCGCTTTCATTATATCTTATTGTCGCGATTAGAAACAATTGCTCATAGTTGTTCCAAGCAAGCACGGAACAACTATCGTTGCCATAATATAAAAAATCGCAAATTCCACAGTTATTGCCATGCAATACTCTCGATATTCGCTTTAGTAATTTTGGATAACAGGACGCACCAGTTTCTTTTATCCAACACTTTGCCACAGCAGAACAGCCGGATTATACCAATAATAAATTTTCTAATGCCCTCATTTAAAGCAGCATTGATAATTGCACAACACCATGGGCACTGGTCTTTAGAGGATTTCTTTTTTCAAACAACAATAGCAAACCTTCTGCTACGGCCATTGTCGATCGCCGCTGTCAACATGCCGCTTTTGTTCCCAAAATGCCATAGAATCTTCGTACAATGTCATCAAACGAATCCTCAGCATCTACATAGCATATACCACCATTGGTCGCCGCGACCGTGCTACCGCCGTACCCTCGCCATCATCTGCCATCGGAAACTGCATAATCACCGCAAGCGATACGCCCGAAAAACATCTTCGGCCATAGCAATACACACCTGCTGTGCAGTAAGCAATCCTTTAAAAAATCCGGTGCGAGCACAATTTCATATACTTCCTTAAATTACCGCCTTATTATTGCAACGCAATGACTACCGAGGATAGGTAAATATATCGCGATTTTTGAATGCGGCACAACTGGTCCTTTCATATTAAAAAGCTGAAAATCGTGCCTGTCCTAAAAGTCCTTATACTCATCGCGAACAGGCACAAAAACCTCAACATATTCAGAGTCTTCCAGAACCTGTGTTCCATGTTTGACAAATGCACTGAACACATAAGCATCACCTTCACCAGCCTCGGTTTCATTGGCAGGATTCTCTGCCAGTAATTTGACTTTACCTTTGATTATATAGCCTATTTGGGTAGCGCGATGGTCATGAAGTGGAATTTCAGCGCCTTTCTTTAAAACGAAATGACAAAGCATCGCTTCATCATTGTACGCTAATGTTCTGCGGATTATACCTTGAGGTTTTTCCACCGGTTTGGCATTAGAAACACTTTTCATTTTCATAGTTTTTTTCCTTCATTAAAAGTCTAAACATTATGTAAAATACA
>JAUSMW010000129.1 GCA_030645815.1 Candidatus Saccharimonadota bacterium | reverse complement strand
ACTGGATCTGGTTCAACTTCCAGTTGAGAGCCAATTTCTGGATCGGTTATCGGCATATTCTCAGTCTCAAGTTCCGTTTCTGTTTGAGATTCAGTCTCAAGTTCCGTTTCAAGCTGAAGTTCAGTTACTGGCTCTGTTTCTGGTTCAGTTACCACAATCACCTCCTCTTCTGGTTCTACCAGTGTTTCTGTCACCTCTCCCTTTTCAACCGACAAGACTTCCTCATCTAACATTTCAGATGTTTCAGTAGCAGTACTAAGGAGCAATAAAGCAGCTGAAGGAACACTTGAAACCTCTGTTTCAGTGGGGGAATTGAATAATAATGGAACCCGTTCTTCATCAGTATAACCCACTCCGTTTACCCCATCATGATGCCAAGCCGTATACACAACATCAACCTGACAGAAGTCTCCTGGAAGATACCCCGCAACATTCTCATCTAGAGTTAGCACCAATGACCACGGCCCAGTGAAGTCTACGTCCACCGCCGAAAGAAGAAGTAATGGCCCCGTATAAACAGTTGGCAACACAGTCATATCAGCCACAATCGCGTTACAAAACAATTCACTACCATCTTTAAATTCTACTCTCATGTCATATTTAGCCTCCACACTACCAGACACCGGTTCAACCACATTAATGATTGAACTATTTTCACTATCTAAGCTGGTGCCCAAGAAATTAAAAGCATTGACTTCAGAAGAAACAGTGAAATCTAGTGCCACAGCTCTCATTGTGTTGCCAAATAAGCGCTCAGCATCGTTAAAATATGAAGCCGTGTAAGGGAGAAAAGTAGCCGAAACGAAGATTGAACTTCCAATTAAAATCAAAGACATTAAAGCCCATTCACCGGTAAATTTTTTATTACCAACCACTGAAACCGGTATCGGCAGCGGTCTAGTCGGCATCAAGTTGTAAGTTGGCAAAGATCGATACTGAATAGGAGTACCAACATCCATCATGCGTAGCGGTTTGCTGGTGACGGAAATCATCTCACCGCCCGTCGGCATATTGTCATCATCTGAAAATTCAGTGGCACGATTTTTTCTTCTAGCCTTTATCTCAATCCATACTTTCTCTATTTCAGCGAAGATAATCATCAAAGCTGGTAACAAAATAAGTAAAGAGAAACCAATTGGCTGCCGCGCAAAATCAAGAATAAATCCGACGTATGGCACCGCTATTGCTACCCGACCGATAACATCTTTAGCCATAGTGGCGGCTGAGTCAGCCTCCTCATTTGCGTCACCTTTGGTGGTAAAAATAGTATTACCGGA
>JAUSMW010000119.1 GCA_030645815.1 Candidatus Saccharimonadota bacterium | reverse complement strand
ACTCTGTTTGGGCTGAGCTCAATGATTCTTCGTTGAGGAGTGCTTTCTCGCAATAGATAACACGTTTCCCTTGCGTGACAACTTTTAACGGCAGAACAAAATCAGGTAATTGATCCGCGTTCATAGGCTGATAGAGGTGTTTTCGAATAGCATCTATCCCGCCATCTACACCCACTACTGAGGATATTTGTGTTTCGAGTGCGCGCATATGATTTTCGTATTTCATGTAAGCGCTGCAGCCATCACCCACAATGCTCCCCTCACTGTTCACGTAGACCATCTTCCCTGTCGCGTAGCCAACAGAGGGATCATCAAAGCAATTCACCAGGTGTTGTATCGCGTCGGGATGGTAGTGGCTATTTGCATCAGAAAATACAACAATTTCACCCGTCGCCAGTGGCATGGCCAAATTTAATCCCGACGTTTTCCCTTGGCGGGGGGTTTGGCGTAATAATTGTACGCGTTGATCCTGGAGGCTAAGGGTATTAACGATTTCATCTGTGCCATCTTCTGACTCATCTGAAATAACAATAATTTGCATAAGTTCTGCAGGATAATTTTGTTCAAGTTTGTTGCGTATAGTGCTTTCAATTACCCCGCTTTCGTTGAAAGCCGGGATGAGTATCGTTACCTTTTTTTGGGTTGTATTTTCAACATCCGTGCTGGCACAGGCTATTTTAGGTAGTGAGCGAAGTAGCAGCGGGTATCCTGCATAAATGTAAATAATGACCAAACTACAAATCCAAAATAAAAATTCCACTTAATTTCCTTGGCTACGTAAAGTTAATGATTCGCTATTTTTCAATCGAGTAATTGTTTGGTCACAATTATTGGTTGTACAAGTAGCCTGTAAAGTTATGATCATAAAATGATTCTTACCCAGGATAAGGGCTGGAACTTGCAAAAGCTTTGCTGTCGCAATGCTGCTAGTTTGCCAGTCTCCGACCTGAAACCATTGCAGTTGTGCAATTCTTTGTCCGCTAGTTTTATGACGGAAAATATGTAGTTGGCGATTGTTCGCCGCGCCGGTGAGCATCGCACTATTTACGATTGACCAGCTTTCGTTATTGTAAAGTCGGGTCAAGTAGGGAACTAGCTTGTCTGATGATGTGACTCTTTGGTACTGGTCAATTTGAATGTAGATATCATCTGGAGTGCGGGCGTTTTCTGTGTGTTTTGCTGCGGGAACCCTAATGGTTAGCGGCATTTTTTTTGCCGTAATCGGCTGTAGCTGATGGCTCAGCTGGTCACTCAGTTGAATTGCTTGCGGTTTTACGTCGAATATGATGTTGAGAAGTGGGCCAATAGCGATTGCCAGT
>JAUSMW010000090.1 GCA_030645815.1 Candidatus Saccharimonadota bacterium | reverse complement strand
CCGACACCACTTACGGCAAGATCTACAAGAAGGGCAGCGGAGATGGCACAAATACCGGTTGGGAAGAATTTAGTGCAGGAAGCGGCGGAGATATGGCAAAGATGACCAGATCTACAACACAGTCAATTCCTACCGGAGTTACCCCTACCAAGATAGCTTTTGACACCGAAGTTTTTGATAATGGAGGTATAGCAGATGCTGTTACTAATGATCGGTTTACTATTAAAAAAGCGGGTAAGTACCTTATAACAGCTCAGCTACGTATGGATTCGATGGCGGATAACGACTTCGTCTATACTTATATATATAAAAACGGGTCAAATGTAAATGGTAGATTTGATTTAGCCGGTTCCGGAGGCTGGGTTACGTCATCTAATACCACTACACTGGATCTAGCAGTAAACGACTATATAGAACTCTACACTGTCCACGGCAACGCTGGATCAAAAAGTACTAGCGCAACGGGTAACGAAAATCCTGAAATGTCGGTCGTCCAGCTAGATGCTTCTGGTGGTGGTAACCCTGAGGTGAGCGTAAGGGCATATAGTACAGTGGCCCATACTATTGCTACCTCAACATCAACGGCTCTTACTTTCAACCAAGAAAGGTACGATACCAGTGCCATACACAGTACATCTTCAAATACCAGTAGATTCACAGCCCCTACAAAAGGAAAGTATCTTATTACTGGAAGTACAATGTGGGTTGCTAATGCCAGCGTAACTCGACGAATCACCAGCATATTCCTAAACAATACAACTTTTCTTGCCAGAAGTGAGACGACGCCAGCAGCAAGTACGAATATAGCACAGAATGTTGCAACGGTTTACGAGCTAAATGCAGGGGACTATGTTGAGCTGCTTGTCTTTCAGAACTCAGGCGGTAATATAGACACGGTAGCTAGTGATGCTACTACTCAGATTACAGAGTTCTCAATGACCAAAATCGACGGTGGCGTTAGTTCCACTCTTCAGGCTGCCTATGACAGTGGCAATACTATAACCAGCACCGATGCGAGGGACATATTGTTCACTCTTGCAGACACAACTACTGATAGTAACTATACTATTAACTTAGCCGGTGCCGGTGACTTCTCCGTTCAAGACGCAGGTTCTCAAGCTCTCCTTGTAAATGATAGCGGTGTAGTATGGGTTGGATCTGGCGGAACATCCACTACTGCAACGGGCAATGGAGATCTTTATGTACAGGATGCAGCAGAGATAGATGGGATACTAACTGTGGGGAGTGGCATAGCCTATCTAGGAGTCAACGACACGGGTGCCGGAGGAAATGAATTACATATATATGGAGGAGGCGCAGGAGCGGTCGAGGGGGGTCAGCTAACACTATACACGTCGGCCGATTACGATACTACAATCGACTCATATACGGTTGATGTCAACGGTGATAGTTTCAGAATTTTCCCTACTGGCGGTGGAGTCGCTAGCTTGCTTCTAAATACCGGTGGTATAGGTGCGCGCATAAATTATACTCAGAGCGATGATGCCGATGCTACAGATACGAATAGTGCGCTAGATATAGCAGTAACAAATTCATCGGGAGACGCAGATACGCTCAGGGCAATTAACATAGGTGATATAACCGCAGGAGCAGCAACTGAAATTGGATTTAGGGTTGGGACGGGCTGGGATACAGATATTCTGCTATCTGACTCGAGCCCTACGATAGCTATCAATAATGCCGGCACCCTAACTCTAGCAGATGGCGCCGGTAATTCACTTCTAACTCTTGCCGATGCCGGAAGTACGGGTAATGTTGTAGTTACGGGGACTACTACAGTACAGGGAACAGGTACTGCTCTTACGTTATCTGGTGCAGCAACCACAGCCCTCAGCATAAGCAATACTGGCACAACCACCGATATATCCCTGCAGAACGGCGAGACGATAGATAATAATGTAAATGGCACTCTACAGGTTACTGCTACTACCACAGCCCTTAGTGGAACACTCACTGTATCAGGTGCGTCTATTAATTTGGGGGCTTCGGATACCGGCTCAGGGGATAATACTATAAATGTCTACGGCGGTGGTGCAGGTGCCGTTGAGGGAGGCCAAGTTGTACTATTTACATCTGCGGATTATGATACAACAATAGACTCATATGCATTGGATGTACGTGAAGATGACTTCAGAATACATAGTGCTGGCACTCTCAGGGTAACACTTAGTGAGCTTGGGTACCTGGGCATAGGTCAAGATCAAAGCCCAAGTGTGAATCTGCATGTTTGTATGAACAGCGGTGGATGTAGCGACCCTACAGGAGGATTTAGGGCGGGTACTGGACTAGCAGTACAGAACAATGGTGCAACTTCTGATTCTGCAAGGTTTGCCCTACTTTCTGGAACTGCTGCGGCAAGTACAGTGGAATTTGGCGATAGTGCTGCAAGCCCAACTAAGTACATACAAGGATGGAACTCGGCAGCAGCGGGCGCACATTTGAATGACTTTACATTCGTAAACTCTGCCAACGCAGCAGGTATTATTGAAATTGACTCATCGGGTAGAATATCTCTTGGTCTTGGTGATGCTGCGGTTGACTCGGTCGAAATCGTTGGAAACTTGCGTATCGGTGAAGATGGCGCCGGCGCCAATACGACTGGCTGTCTAAAAGATGGCGACGGTACTACACTTACTGGTACTTGTCTGTCGGATAGCCGTCTTAAGACAAACGTACTATCTCTCAACTCAACTTTATTCGGTACAGACCTACTTAACCGCTTCACTCAACTTCGTCCAGTTACGTTTGAGTATAATAGCCTCGGTCAGCAAATTGTTGGTACTGGTACACAGACGGAAATCGGGCTTATAGCCCAAGAAGTAGAAGCTCTGTTCCCGAATCTGGTGAGTATTGATAGTACAAACGGATACAAACAAATTGCAACTCAATACTTTGATTACCTCGCAATTCAGGCCATAAAAGAACTCAAGGTAGTTACCGACAACCTAGAAGATAGGCTTGCTGTTGTAGAAACAGGTGAGTTTGCAGGTAATCTACACGTAAATGGCGATGTTCAGTTTGACGGTAATCTCGCTGTAACTGGCGACGCTACTCTAACTAAATTAATAGTAACAGGGGAGACTGAAGTCCAGCAGCTAACAGTAAACGGCAAGATAATTACCGCAGGAGTTGCTCCGACGGCAGTTCTAGGCGCTCAAGCTAATGGTGACGGGGCGGTAATTACTCTTACCGGTAACGATACTGCAGGGACAATTAGCTACGAAGTAGGCGCAGAAGTCCTGCCTACAAACCCACTAGCAATTGGAGAACAAGTGAATGTCGACTTTGCGGTGCCATACACAGCACAGCCTAGAGTTACCGTATCGCCAACATCAGAAGCAGCAGCCAAAGTACGCTACTACATCATCCGTTCAACAACAGGCTTTAAGCTAGTTTTCGTAGATACTCCGGTAACAGGTCAGACCTACTCCTATGACTACCAAATTCTCCAGTAATACTATCTTATGAAATTAGTAATAGAGTACTCATTTAGAGTAAGAGACACGACTGCTATAGTTAAGCAATTAGACAAATCGGATAACGATTATTTTTTTGATGATGCTAGGTAAAGTATCTCTCATGTTGTAAGCAATAATAATCGAAGGATAATCGACAGCACATCTTAAGTTGCTTTCCTTAACTAGAAAAATATAGCAGTAAAGAGTAAGGTGCACTCTTGCAGTTGGTATTATTTGAAGTAGGCAACGACAACCAATCTGTCGGTAATTGTTTTACTAAAAAAGCTTGGAATTATCTGATACTTCTCTGCGTAGCTAATAAGGTAAAACCTTTGTGTCGCACAATATTATAAGTAGTAGGACTGTCAAATGTGGGGTAGACCAGGAGTTCGTATAAATGCTATCAGTATTAAATAGCTAGTACTATATTGCTAGCTATTTAATACTATAAATTGTTTTTAATTCTGTGGATAAAAATGCATAAAAAACAGAGATAAAACTCCTTGAATTCTGTATACGATGTTAGTACACTTAAAGAGATCTGACTGATAAAACAAAAAACAACAAAAACAAACAGATCTGAATCTCTTGTAGTGAACAAATATTTCACTTCAGAGAACCAAAACTAAAACCAAAACAAAATCTCCAAAAATGTATAGCTATCAAAAGCAAAGGCATGCCGTATGGCAAAAGATCTCTTCCAAGAGCATTCTTTTGCCACTTTTTATTTTGGCGGTAAGTTTACTGAGTTTTGTACTTCCTTCATCTGTTGAGCAGGCTAATGCTGCAACTTCCAGCACTTTAAGCTTTCAAGGTAGACTGTTGACTAATTCAGGAACACTTGTTCCTGATGGGTCGTACAATATCGAGTTCAAGCTATACAACGCATCTGCGATTGATGGCGGGGAAAGTTTAGTTCAGGGAGCTTGCCAAACTAACCCAGGGCCAATAGCTGACGAAGACTGTTTGTGGGTTGAAAGCCGTACAGGTGTAAATACAGTAACAGTTCAAAATGGATACTTTAGCGTAAACCTTGGATCGGTAACGGCGTTTCCGGGGACTATCAACTGGGATCAAGAACTGTGGCTGGGTATGAACATTGGTGGAGTCGGTGCGCCTACTTGGGACGGAGAAATGACTCCGCGCTTTAAGCTAACAGCCGTTCCGTATGCGTTTAGGGCAGGTGCTTTGGTAGACGCAAGCGGAAATGCAAAAACAGCTGACGATCTTGCTCAACTAGCACCAGGTAGTGTTCAAACAGTTAATGCAGCAATAGCAGCGTTAAGGCTAAACCAAACTGGAGCAGGAAGTTTGCTTCAACTTCAAGGAAATGGATCTGACGTGTTTACTGTTGATAAAAATGGTAATGCGGTATTGGGTGCGGGAATTACGCTAGGCAATTCCTCTGCAACAACGGCAGGTACTATCAGGTGGAATGGTTCGGCATTTCAAGGGTACAATGGCTCTTCGTGGACTTCATTAGGCAGTAGTGCAGTCATGCCATTTGTTAGTAAAACAAAAATCGTTAGCGAAACTCAAAACATTGTTATTAACCCGACAGCAACATTACAGTCCGATGATGAACTATCATTCTCTATTGGAGCAAATGAAACCTGGAATTACCGATTCTTACTCCACATTTCAATGAATGCTACGCCCGATATTAAATTCAGCGTATCGGCCCCAGTAGGAGCAACATGTGTCAACGGGGTATCTGATTTCGAAAATGCAATCAGTGTTGCTAACTTAGCTTGTGGTGCTTCATCGGGTAACATCGCAGGTTTAACAGCGACGGATGTGTACGAAGTTTCTGGCTCAATAACTAATGGTGCAAACGCCGGTACAGTAACCTTAAACTGGGCGCAGAACACAGCAAATGCTGCCAATACAATTGTTCTTGCTGGAAGCTTTGTTGAAGCTAGCAGATCTGTTGGTGGTTCTAGCGCTGATGTAGCCTACATTCAAGATGGTAATTCATTTGGTGGGCTAGCCGTACTTGGTACTAATGATGCAAACGGGTTAGCTCTAGAGACAAATGGTGTTGAGAGAATACAAATTCAATCAGGCGGAGACATTCAAGCCAAAGATGACTTTATTGCAAATAGAACTGCTACTGGGGTGACAGGTACAACTTCAGGTAGTGGAACTAACACTACGACTCTTACTCTTGCTGCTGATTCGTTCAGCGTCAACGACGTAGTCTTTATCGATAACGCAGCTCAGGATTACTACACTAGAATTACGGTTGACCCCGGAACAGGTAGCTACACAGTTTCTCCTGCTGTCACATTCACAAATGCTAGAACGGTCACAAAGTATACAATTCAAAATATTGGTGCGATAACTACAGATTACTCTAATCAAGCAAATCGTTTCTTCCAAGGATATTTCCTTGGTGGCGTAGTTATTGGAGCAGGCTCAACAACAATCGGCGATGGGTCAATAGAAAGTACAACTGCACTCAATATTCAATCTGGTGGTGGCGATGTAAATATTGGCGGGGCTCTGGTTGTTACAGGTGCAATTACAGGTGACGGATCTGGTATTACTAATATTGATGGGGCAGGGATAACTGGTTCAACAATAACGGGACTAAATGGTTCAAATATTTCCTCAGGTACTGTTAACGATTTACGACTAAGCTCTAACGTCACTCTCCTTGGGAATACTTTCAATGGAGTAAGCCAACTTGTTCAGTTAGACGGAAGCGGTAACCTACCGGGCCTAAATGGTTCAGCGTTAACAAGCTTAAGCGCCGGCAACCTAACAGGAGCTCTAGCGGCACTGGACGGTTCAGCCCTTACTTCACTAAACGCGACAAATATTAGTTCAGGCACACTAGCCGATGGAAGATTATCGGCCAATGTAGCACTGTTAACTGGTGTACAAACATTTAGTGGTGCAAAAACATTTAGCTCTGGATTAACAGTGTCATCTGGTGATATAGCTGTTTCGTCCGGAGACATTACAGCGTCAGGTGCAATTTCTGGAGCAACAATTAGCGGTGATGGGTCAGCCTTAATATCGTTAAATGCTACAAATATATCCAGTGGAACAATTAACGACTTACGCTTAAGCGGAAACGTCACTCTACTTGGTAATACGTTCAATGGCTCAAACCAGCTAGTTAGACTTGACGGTAGTGGAAACTTGCCAGCACTTAACGGAGCGGCGCTCACAAGTTTAAGTGCAGGTAATCTAACAGGAACCTTAGCAGCGCTTGACGGATCAGCATTAACTAATCTTAATGGCTCTAACATAGCTAGTGGAACAGTGGCTGATGCAAGGTTAAGTGCAAATGTTACAGTGTTAGGTAATACATTTAATGGCGCAAACCAACTTGTACGCTTAGACGTCTCTGGAAATTTACCGGTAATCAATGGTGCAGCATTAACTAATCTTAATGC
>JAUSMW010000081.1 GCA_030645815.1 Candidatus Saccharimonadota bacterium | reverse complement strand
ATTCAGACATATTCTTTGTCACTCCTTTTTATACAATAATTATACTGCTATCTGTGCAAACAATTGTTATGAAATAACAAATAATATCTGATCATTATTACTTAGCGTTTTTGGCTATTATTGCTTCTTTAACGTTGTTAGGAACATCTGCATAGTGGTCAAGTTCCATAGAGCTTGAAGCACGGCCTTTTGTAGCAGAACGAAGGTTGGTAGTATAACCAAACATTTCACCCAATGGCACAAATGCTGTGATTTCTTTAATACCGCTAGCCAAATCTTCCATAGATTCAATTCGTCCACGCTTAGAGTTCAAATCACCAATTACTTCACCCATGAACTCTTCAGGAGTAACAACAACAACTTTCATAACAGGCTCCATGATTACTGGGTTAGCAATCTTAACACCTGCCTGCAAAGCCATTGATCCGGCAATTTTAAAGGCCATTTCGTTAGAGTCAACATCGTGGTAACTACCATCATATAGTTCGGCCTTAACGTCTACTACTGGGTAACCAGCAAGTACACCGTTGGCCATAGCTTCGATAATACCTTGTTGAACTGGCTTGATATATTCTTGAGGAACAACACCACCCTTGATTGAGTTGATGAATTCAAAACCTTTTCCAGATTCATTAGGAGATAATCTGATCCATACGTCACCGTACTGACCACGTCCACCAGACTGACGGATAAACTTACCTTGAATTTCAACGCCTTCTTTGCGGATTGTTTCACGGTACGCTACCTGTGGTGCACCTACGTTAGCTTCTACACCGAATTCACGCTTCATTCTATCTACAATGATTTCAAGGTGAAGCTCACCCATACCGCTGATAACTGTTTGACCAGTTTCATCATCAACACGAATTCTGAATGTTGGGTCTTCTTCTGCAAGTCTTTGCATAGCAAGACTCATTTTTTCTTGATCGGCTTTGGTCTTTGGTTCAATTGCAATACTTACAGGAGGTTCTGGGAATGTAATGCTCTCAAGAACAATTGGCTTAGCAGGATCTGCAAGTGTGTGTCCTGTAGTTGTAGCTTTTAGGCCTACAATTGCGGCAATAACGCCAGCTTCTACTTCTGATACGTCTTCTCTCATATCAGCCTGCAGTCTAACAATACGACCA